>JBCBME010000117.1:0-7219 GCA_039822945.1 Pseudomonadota bacterium | reverse complement strand
GGCGCCATCGCCACCCCGTCGCTCAAACAGGATGTCACGCTCGACGTCTCGATGCCCTCGGACGGCACCTCCGTCGAGCTGGGTCTGCGGCCCGAGCACATCACAATCGACCGCGCCGGATCGACCCACAAGGTGGATCTGACCGAAGCGTTGGGCGGCGTGTCCTACGCCTACCTTTTGGCCGAGAACGGCGAGCGCCTTATCGTCGAGGAGCGCGGCGAAGACCGCGTCAAAGCCGGTGAGACAGTTGGCATCTCCTTTGACGCCACGCAGGCGCGCCTCTTTGACGGCAACACGGAAAAGCGCATCCGCTGAGCCCCGCTGGGCTAGACGCGCCCTGGCCTCAGGTCAGAGCGCGTTGCTTTCCGCGATCACATCGCGTCCGGCCTGAAGGAAAAGCTCCACGAGGTCGATAAAGACCCAGTTCTCTGCGAGCTTGCCGCCGGGATATTCCGGGGCGATCCGGTAGAAATCCATCACGCGCATCGTGATCGGCCCGCCGGTGGCCTGCACGCCCATGTAGTCCTCAGCCCACGTGGCGTGGATCGAGGGCCAGCCGCCCATCGCGGCATAGGTGCTGTCGCCAAAGCGGCAGTAATGGTGCCCGCCCTTGCGATCCGGGAACGAGATCAGGAAGGGCGCGCGGTGATCCTGCACGAACCCCTCCCAGCGGTAATTCGAGCCGATCCCGCCCGGCCCATACCAGAGCATGTCCTCGGTCCAGACGCCGTCCGGGCCTGTTTGCCCGTCCGACATGAAAGTCTTCGGGTCGTAGGGCCCAAGCGTCGCGGCCATGCGCTCCACCACGTCAAACGCATCCCCGTCATAGGGGGCAGCCGGGCAAAGGCCGTCCTGCGTCGCTGGCCCAGGCCAGAGCACCTCGCAGCCCAGGCTCTCAAGCGGCATCCGCCGCGTCTGCACCATCACGTCGATCATGTCGAAGATGATCTTGGCCTCGGCGATGCGGCCCTCGTCGTCGAGGCGGTAGAACTCACCCGAGCGCAGAAACACCATCGATCCCGAGGGGTTGAGCCCGAAGAGCGGCGCCGTGAAGTTGCCCACGTAATGCGTCACGCAGGCCACCCAGCGCCCCCGCTCGTGGAGCCGGTTGGTACCCCCGATAAAGAGAATGTCGCGCCGTTGAAGGCCGGTCAAAGCGGCCTTCAGCGGCATCAGAAACTTCTCGGCGACCTCGGCTGGCCCGACGCACTGATTCACCGGATGCGCGATATCCCAGACGCAATCGGGCGTCAGATAATCGACTGCGGATGCGGGATCCTGCGAGAGTTTCTCGATGATTTGCCTAAGCCGCGGGCGAAAATCCGTCCCATTTTCCTGTGTTTTTGTGTCCAGCATGTCCAAGCAGCCCCCGTGTTCAAGAAAAGGGTTGGCAAAAAGTGACGCGGGCGTCTAGCCTTTTTGCATACGCGTGCAAAATCACCCGGCGCGTCGAGGGACACGGGTACTTTTCGCGCCAAACCGCACCTTGGGGAGGGCACCGGCCCAATGGCTGAAATCAGACTTGAAAACATCTCAAAGCGCTGGGGCTCTTTCGTGGGCGTGCAGGATTTCGACCTCACGATCGCCGATGAGGAATTTCTCGTGCTTCTTGGCCCCTCTGGCTGCGGCAAGACGACGACGATGCGCATGATCGCGGGTCTTGAGGATCCCTCGGGCGGCGACATCATGATCGATGGCAAGCGCGTCAACGATCTCGAGCCGAAGGACCGCGACATCTCCATGGTGTTCCAGTCCTATGGTCTCTACCCCAACATGAACGTCTACGAGAACATCCGCTTCCCGCTGAAGGTGCGCAAAGTGCCCGAAAGCGAGCACAAGGATCGCGTCATGCGCGCCTCGGCCATGGTGGAGCTTGACGACTTCTTGCACCGCAAGCCCGCGGCGCTCTCGGGCGGTCAGCGGCAGCGCGTGGCGCTGGCCCGCGCCATCGTGCGGGAGCCCAACGTCTTCCTGATGGACGAGCCGCTCTCGAACCTCGACGCCAAGCTGCGCGTCTCCACGCGCGCACAGATCAAGAACCTGAGCCACGAGCTCAAGGTCACCACGATCTACGTGACCCACGACCAGATCGAGGCGATGACGCTCGCCGACCGCGTGGTGGTGATGAACAAGGGCGTCGTGCAGCAGGTGGGCACGCCCACCGACATCTACGACAATCCGGCGAATACCTTTGTGGCGAGCTTCATCGGGAACCCGGCCATGAACCTTGTGGACGGGACGCTGAAGGGCGGCACGTTCGAGGCTGAAGGGCTGAGCGTGCCCGGCCTGAGCGGCCCCGATGGCCCTGTTACGCTGGGCTTCCGCGCCGAGGACGCCGAGGTGTCCGACAGCGGCGGGCAGCTCAACAGCCAAGTTTATTCCATGGAGCTTCTGGGCGACGCCACCATGGTCAGCGTCCGCACCGCCGGAGCGCTTCTCAGCGTTAAGGCCAACAAGGAATACCGCACCGAGATCGGGCGCGATGTGAGCGTGTCGATCCCGGCATCCATCTGCCACCTCTTTGATGCCAAAGACGGTGCAAGGCTGAAGGGCTAAGGCCCTCTGACAGTGCCGGAGCGCGCCCAATGCGTGCCCGGTGCCTTTGCGGGGCGCCTGCGGGAGGCAGCGCTCCAACTAACAGGAAACAGGGAGAAATAGATGTTTCTGAAGAAAATCGCAGTGGCAGGTGCCGTGGCCATGCTCGGCTCGACCGCGCTGGCTGGCGGCCATGCGGGCTGCCCCACCGAGGGCCGCGTGTCCATCGTCGGCAACGAATTCCCCGCCATCCAGACAGTGGGTGCGGGTGCCATGGCTTGCGCAGGGGATGCTGTGGAAGTCTCCACCAACCTCACTGCCGATCACCAGACGATCAACGTGCCCGGCATGCAGGGCACCCCGGCGGAATACACCTCGGCCATCATCGCGAACTCGTCCATCGTGGCGCTGATGAACGAAGACGTCATCCGCCCGCTTGACGATCTCGTGGCCATGCACGGCGACGGCATCCAGAAAAACCAGCTGATCACGATCAACGGTCAGGTGATGGCAGTGGCCTTCATGGCCAACGCGCAGCACCTCGTTTACCGCTCCGACATCCTCGCGGAGGCCGGCCTCGAGCCGCCCACCACCTATGAGGAAATGCTCGCAGCTGCCGAGGCGATCCGTTCGGCAGGTCTTCTCGAGAACCCCGTCGGTGGCGCCTATGCCGCGGGCTGGAACCTCGCGCAGGAATTCAACAACATGTTCCTCGGCTACGGCGGGTCGCACTTCATGCCGGGCTCGGCTGAGCCCAACGTCAACACCGAGGCCGGTGTTCAGGCCCTCGAGATGATGAAGGCACTGTCGGAGTACATGAACCCCGACTTCCTGACGCACGACTCGAACGCCACGAACGCCGAGTACCGCGCGGGCAACGTCGCGCTCATGAACATGTGGGGCTCGCGCGCCGCCACGCTCGTGACCGCAGAAGGCGTACCGCAGGACGTCATCGACGGCTTCGCAATCGCGGGCCCGATGACAGTGGGCGGCGGTGATACGCCCGCCACCACGCTCTGGTGGGACGGCTGGACCGTGGCCAAAAACATCTCCGACGAAGATGCCGAAGCCACCTTCCTCGCCATGAAGAAGGCCATCGATCCGTCGATCCTCGACGATGAGGTCTCCACCCAGGCGGTTTGGCTCATTGACGGCTACGAGCCCACCGAGGCAGCCGTGGGCGTCTTTGCTGCGGCCAATGCGGGCTCCATCCCCTATCCGATGCTGCCCTACATGGGTCTGATGCACACCGCGCTCGGCAACGAGCTCGCCGCCTTCATGCAGGGCGACGAATCCGCTGAGCAGGCGCTGGCAGACGTCGAGGCGGCCTACATCACCGCCGCGCGCGAGCAGGGCTTCCTGAACTAAGCGTAAAGCTTTCGGGGACGCGGGGGGCCATAACCCCGCGCCCCATACCACCACTGGGCGGGGCGCCCAAGCGGCCCGCCACCTTCTTCTGACAGGTGGGGACGGTCATGAAGCACCGCACTTTCTTTTGGTTCTTTTTCCCGACGGCGGCGGCGATGCTCTTGTTCATCGCGTTCCCGATCGTGTCGGTGATCACGCAATCCGTCTTCACACCCCATGAGGCGGTGCTGATCGAGACGGAAAACTGCGGCCCGTTCGGCTGTACGACCGAGACCACCATCGATCAGGAGGCCACGGCCGCGCTGCGCGAGGGTGCACCCCTTGGCCGCTTCGTGGGCACCCAGCTTTATACCGACCGAAACCACCTCGCCTTTGCGGAGGTGAGCGCGGCCTGGAACAGCTCCTCGGGCATCTTTGCCTTCCTGGGTGAGCTACGGAACCTGCCCTTTTACGACGCGCTGGCCTTCACGCTCACCTATACGTTTATCTGCACGCCATTCCTTATCATGCTGGGCTTTGCCATCGCGGTGGCGGTCAACTCGCTGCACCGCCGCCTCAAGGGGCTGATGATCTTCTTCTCGCTCCTGCCCATGATCGTGACGCCGCTTATCGGGGCGCTCGTGCTGTCTTGGATGGTGGATAGCCGGGGCGTGCTGGGCAATTTCCTCAGTTGGCTCGTCAACGATCCCGATCTGTCGGTGAAAGCCTCCACGCCGCTCATGTGGACCTGCCTCATAATCTACGGCATCTGGTCGTCTGCGCCTTTCGCCTTCGTCGTCTTCTACGCCGGTCTCCAGACCGTCCCTCAGGACACGCTCGAGAGTGCGCAGATCGATGGTGCCACGCGCTGGCAGCAGATCCGCTTCGTCATCATCCCGCATCTCGCGCCGCTGGTGACCTTCGTGGCGCTCATTCAGCTCATGGACAACTTCCGGGTGCTCGAGCCGATCTTGGGCTTTCAGGCGCAGGCCCATGCGCAATCGCTCAGTACATTCATATTGAGTGATCTAAGCGGGGAGACGCGACAATTGTCGTCCGCTGCCACCACCTCTGTTCTGACGATCCTCGGGATCGCGATCCTGCTCACCCCGGTGCTGATCCGCACCTGGCGTGACTTCAACGAAAAGAGCCACTGAGATGTCGTCTGCCGCACAACGCCGCCCCATGGGGCTCAAGATCGGCCTTTGGGCCTTCGTGGGCATCTGGTTCATCATGGCTGCTTTCCCTTTCATGTGGACGCTCTGGGGCTCCTTCAAGGTGGAGCTCGACTTCTTCTCCATCGCCGATTGGACGAACGCGCTCGTGGGGCGCAACACCTCCAATACCTACGGCAGCCCATTCACCAGCGCGGGCTATGAGGGTGCTTTTGTCGAAAACGAGTTCTGGCAGAACATGATCAATACGCTGATCGTGTGTGTCTGCGTCGTCTCGATCTCGCTCACGATCGGCACGCTTGGGGGCTATGCGCTCTCCCGGTCGGGCTACAAATACGTCTTCTGGCTCTTGATCATCGCGCTCATGTTCCGCGCGCTGCCGCAGATCACGCTGGTCTCGGGCTATCTGCCGGTTTTCTTTGACTGGAACGTCTGGGGCTACCTGCCCACGGCCATCCTTGTGCTCGTGGCGATCAACCAGCCATTTACACTCTGGATGCTGCACTCCTTCTTTGAATCGATCCCGAAGGACCTCGACGAGGCCGCGAAGGTTGATGGCTGCACGCAGTTTCAGGCGTTTCGCCATGTCATCATCCCGGTCATGTGGCCCGGCGTGATCACCACGGGTCTTTTCTCGTTCCTTCTGGCCTACAACGACTTCGTCGTGACGACGCTCATCCTCAACGAGGGCAACCGCACGATGATCCCGCAGATCAACGCGTTCCTCGGCACGACGCAGACCGAAGGCAACGTCATGTTTGCCGTGGCGGCCGTGGTCTCGGCCACTGCGCCGCTCTTCGTGCTCGTGATGTTCTTCCAGCGCCAGATCGTTTCTGGTCTTACCGCGGGGGCAGTAAAAGGCTAAGGGCGAGGGGCCAGCCAGACGCCAGCCCCTAACGACACTACCGGGAGAGCCATATGCCCTATGACGTCATTGTGGTGGGAGCAGGGTCCGCGGGATGCGTGGCCGCTGCAGAGCTTCACAGGCGTGGCGTGGGACGCATCCTCGTTTTGGAGGCGGGTGCCTCCGATCTTCATCCGCTCGTTTCGATCCCCATGGGGCTCAATTGGCTGATGGGCTCTTCGCGGGACTGGAACCTGAAAACCATGCCCATGGCCGAAGCCGGGGGCCGCAGACTTACTGCACCGCGGGGCAAGATGGTGGGGGGCTCGGGCTCCATCAACTCCATGGTCTGGTTCCGGGGCCGCGGCGCCGATTTCGACGGGTGGGGCGTCGACGGGTGGCGCTACTCGGATGTGGAGCCCGTCTTTGAGGCGGTGGAGGAGAAACTCACGCCGTCCCGCCTCGCCAACACCCATCCGCTGACGCAGGGCCTCGCGGCCATGTTGCCCGCCAATTCCGGCACGCCCACGCCCGATGTCGAAAGCGCGGGCGTCTTTTCTCACAACATGAAAGATGGCCGCCGCAACTCGGCTGCGCGCGCGTTTCTCAGGCTCTACGAGATCCCGACGGTGACCGGCGCACCCGTTGATCGCCTCACCTGGCGTGCGGGCCGCGTGGCGGGGGTCAAGCTCGTCGATGGGACAAAGATCGATGCCTCGAAGGGCGTCGTTCTCGCAGCGGGCTCGCTCATGTCGCCGGCGATCCTGATGCGCTCGGGCGTGGGCGACCCCGAAGAGCTCGCGCGCCACGGCATCGCGCTGCGTGCCGAGAATGCTGAGGTGGGGCAGAACCTGCACGATCATCCGGGCTTTGGGCTCCATTTCGAGGGGCCGGGCACAGGTTACGGCCTTGAGCCCGCGCAATGGGGAAACTGGGCCCGCGCGCCGCTGGACCTGATGCGCAACAAGGGACCGCTCGCCTCTCCGACGGTGGAGGGCGGCGCGTTCTTCAATGCGCGCGGGGCAGGGCCTGAGCCGGACGTGCAAACCCATTTCATCCCGTTCCACCTCGACCATCGTGGCAAGAAATACGCCATGAAGTCTGGCTATTTCGCCGATGTCTGCCTCTGCCGCCCGAAATCTCGCGGCAGCCTGCGCCTGGGGTCCGCGGATCCCTCAGAGCCGCCGCTCTTTGATCTCGGCCTCTTCCGTGACGACAGCGATCTCGACACGCTCACCGCCGGGGTCGAGCGCCTGCGCGATCTTCTGGGCAAGGCAGAGTTCGGCGGGCGCCGCGGCAAGGAAGTGGGGCCGTCCAC
>JBCBME010000116.1:0-7299 GCA_039822945.1 Pseudomonadota bacterium | reverse complement strand
ATGGAGACCGAGGCTCCGGGTCGTAACCTCGCCCAATGTGCCTGCCATGCGCGCAACGATCACCACGATGACGATCCCCACGACAGAGCGAAAGGTCATGATCTCGAAGGTGTCGAGCTCAAAGCTCACCGCGCGTCCAGCAATCGCCATCGCCGTGAAAGAGACGATGGCCCCAATCATCCAGAGTGCGCCGCGGACGGTGTCACTCATTTCGCGCACAAGCGAAGCGGCGGGCGATCATTCCTCTTTCCAAATGCAACACCCCTTCATGGGCCGGTCCCCGGCGGAGGTGGGCACTGCAAATTCGATGGAGATATTCGTCTCGATGGTCAGAAGCGGGCAGGCTTCCTCGGTGACGAACACATCCCAGGTTTCGCGCATCGTTTTCATGGTCAGGCGCTGAAATCCCGTCGGGCGTTGGGTCAGCGCGGGCTCAAAGCTGTAGCGCCCGTCTCCCAGATAATCGAAAGAGCCGCTGCCGTCCTCGATCACAGACATAAAGCCCGGCGCCGTGCCCATGCAGATCAGTTGTCCCGCATTGGCTGGTGCCGCAAGCATCAGGAGGAAGACCGATGCGCGGCGCAAGACTGACATGGTCTGGCTCTCAGGCATTCAGGTATCCCACGAGAAGAGAGACAAAGGCACCGAGGTGCACCACCATGATCGCTTTATCCTTCCACATTGCGCCCACCGCGAACCACAAGACGATCCCCGCGAAAAAGAACCAAACGTTCCAGGGAACCAGGTTCAGGCCCGTCAGAGCGTAGCCGATAAGCTGGATGACCGTGGCGATCCATTTCACGGTATCGACCAGCGTCCAGCCGGATGGTTTCTGCGCCGCTACTCCCACTCGATTGTCCCCGGAGGTTTCGAGGTAATGTCATAGGTGACGCGATTGATGCCGCGCACCTCGTTGATGATGCGCGTCGCCGTTTCGCCCAGAAACTCGTGGGTAAACGGGTAGTAGTCAGCGGTCATTCCGTCGACGCTCGTGACAGCCCGCAGCGCGCAGGCATAATCATACGTGCGTCCATCGCCCATGACCCCCACGGTGCGCACCGGTAGGATCGCGCAAAATGCCTGCCAGATCTCATCGTAAAGGCCGTGGCGGCGGATCTGATCGATATAGACCGCGTCCGCCTCTCGCAGGATGTCGAGCTTTTCGCGGGTAATCTCGCCAGGGCAGCGGATCGCGAGGCCAGGGCCAGGGAAGGGGTGTCGCCCGATAAAGCTCGCGGGCAGGCCAAGCTCGCGCCCGAGTTCCCGCACTTCATCCTTGAAGAGCTCACGGAGCGGCTCGACCAGCTTGAGCCCCATCTTTTCCGGCAGGCCCCCCACATTGTGGTGGGACTTGATCGTCACGGAAGGGCCCCCGGAGAAAGAGACGCTTTCGATCACGTCCGGATAGAGTGTCCCCTGCGCGAGGAAGGCTGCGCCTTCGATCTCATCTGCGTATTTCTGAAAGACGTCGATGAAGAGCCGCCCGATGATCTTACGCTTGGTCTCGGGGTCGCTGACGCCCTCGAGCTCCCCAAGGAAGCGCTCCTGTTCTTCGGCATGGATCACTTGGAGGTTCATGTGGTCGCGGAACATGCCAACGACCTCCGCGCCCTCGTTTTTGCGCAGAAGACCGTGATCGACAAAAACGCAGGTCAGCTGATCGCCGATCGCCTCGTGAATGAGGGCTGCCGCCACCGAGGAATCCACGCCACCCGAGAGCGCGCAGATGACTTTGGCCTCGCCCACCTGTTCGCGGATCGCCTCTACCGCCTGTTCGCGGTACGCGCCCATCGTCCAATCGCCGGTGAAGCCTGCCATGCGGACGAAATTCTCGTAGAGCTTGGCGCCCCGCGGTGTGTGATGGACCTCGGGGTGGAATTGCACGGCGTAGAACTTGCGCGCCGTGTCTGCGGTGATTGCAAAGGGTGCGTTGGGGGAAGTGCCGTAGACCGCGAAACCGGGAGCAATCGCGCTCACATGATCGCCGTGGGACATCCAGACCTGCTCATTTCCGTCGGCAAACCAGCCATCAAGAAGCGCAAGCCCATCTGGCTCTGGCGCCACATAGGCGCGCCCGAATTCCGCAGTCCCGTGACCGCGCTCCACGCGTCCGCCGAGCATGTGCATCATAACTTGTTGGCCATAGCAGATGCCAAGAATGGGGACGCCCATGTCAAAAACGGCCTCCGGCGGACGTGGGGAGCCCTCGTCCATCACGCTTGCCGGCCCGCCAGAAAAGATCACGGCCTTTGGCGCAAAGTCCTTCAGAAAGGTGTCGGTGACGTTTTGAAAGGGGTGGATTTCGCAGTAGACATCAAGCTCCCGCAGGCGCCGTGCGATCAGCTGGGTCACTTGCGATCCGAAGTCGATGATGAGGAGGCGTTCGTGTTCGGTTTCCATGCTCCGGGCTTTACGCGCGCCCCCAGCCACGTGCAACGGCACTGCGTTCGCTTCGGGCTGCCATTGGTCGCTTTTTGGAGTGCGGGTGCCTGGCGCCCTAAATAAAACGCCAACCAGACAGAACGGAGTGGAGCGAGCCATGAAAGACGGACCGACAAGCGGCCGCCGTGGACGCGGAGGCGGCGGCGCCGCGCGCCGCGCTGCCCGTACAGGCATCAAGATCGAGGCAGCGCGCTTCATCGAGCGCAACATGCCAGTGGTGGACTTCTTAAGCACCGAAGCGTTGGAGCTTATCGAGGATCGCGCCGAGCAGGTGCTCGAAGAAATTGGCGTGGCCTTTGTCGAGAACCCTCAGGCGCTTCAAGTCTGGAAGGATGCGGGCGCCGCTGTCGATGGGGAACGCGTGCGCCCACCGCGCGGGTTGGCACGCAAGCTCTGCTCCACTGCGCCGTCGCGTTTCACGCAAGTGGCACGCAACGTCGAGCGCAATGTCGAGATCGGGGGCAACACGCTAGTCTGCGCCCCGGTCTACGGCCCGCCTTTCGTGCGCGATGTCGAGGGTGGTCGGCGCTACGCGACGATGGCCGACTTCGAGAAATTCGTGAAGCTTGGCTACATGTCGAAATGGCTGCATCATTCCGGTGGGACGGTCTGCGAGCCCACGGACGTGGCCGTCAACAAACGTCACCTCGACATGCTGCGCTCCCACATGGTGCTGTCTGACAAACCCTTCATGGGGTCGGTGACAGAGCCTTCACGGGCGCAAGATAGCGTGGAGATGTGCGAGATCCTCTTTGGCAAGGACTTCGTGCAAGAGAATACGGTGATGACATCGCTCATCAACATCAACTCGCCGCTGACGTTCGACAACACCATGATGGGTGCGCTCGAAGTCTACGCCCGCAACAATCAGGCCTGCATCGTCTCGCCCTTTATTGTGGGGGGCGCGATGGCGCCTGTTTCGGTCGCCGGGACGCTCGTTCAAGTTCTGGCGGAGGTCATGGCAGGGATCGCCTATTCCCAGCTCATCCGGCCTGGGGCTCCGGTCATCTTTGGCACCTTCGTGACGTCGATCGACATGAACAGCGGTGCCCCCACATTTGGCACGCCCGAAGCCAGCCAGATCCTCTATGGCGCGGGTCAGCTCGCCCGCCGCATGGGGCTTCCGTTCCGGTCGGGCGGCGGGCTCTGCGGCTCAAAGCTTCCGGACGCCCAAGCGGGATACGAAACCGCCAACACGCTCAACGCTGCATTGATGGGCGGCGTGAACTTTATGCTGCATTCCTGTGGTTGGCTGGAGGGCGGGCTGGTCAGCTCGTTTGAGAAATTCGTGATGGATGCGGATCAACTGGGCACCCTGCACAAGATGGCTGCGGGTGTGGCTCATGATGAAAACGCACTCGCAATGGATGCATTGCGCGAAGTGGGGCCGGGCGGGCACTATCTCGACGCCGCGCATACCCATGCCAACTACAAGGACGCGTTTTGGCGCTCGGACGTGCTGGACTACAAGCCGTTCGAGACCTGGGCCGATGAAGGGGCACGCGACACGCAAGCCTTGGCGTCGGTGCGCGTTGAAAAGATGCTGGCGGCTTACGAGCAACCCTATCTCGATCCCGCGATCATGGCGGCGATCGACGCCTACGTCGCAGAGAAGAAAGCGTCTATGCCCGACGCGTTTGTCTAGGGCTCAGGGAACCAGCTGAGGCCCACGCAAGAGCTGCGCCTCTGCCATCAACGCAATGAGCACGTCGACATGGCGCGCGACGGAGTAGCTGCCGTCGCCGTCGACGCGGCAGGAGTCCATGTGTGCTTCAATGTCGATGAGACGCATGACGGCCTCTCCAGGCGAAGGCACACGCGTCAAGCCCAGCATTTTCCCGAGGTGCCGCGCGCGATCGTAATCGGCGAGCCCATGGCGCGCGGCCGAGATAAGCAGCCGCGGGCGGGAAATTGTGGACAAGCGTGTGTGTATATCTTGCATTGATGTGCCTCCATCTGTCTGCAAGAACACTGACACAACCATGACGTGTGTTGCGCTTACCCCAAAATGGCGAGCGGTCCTTTCACAACTGTTTATTTTTTAGCGACAATTCTGACCAGACTAGCGATTGTTAACTTCTCAGTAACGAATGCACGTATAGGTTGATTCCCGGTTAACGCGAAGTTTAGTCAGAGTATGTGCGTGGATAGATTGGTGCGTAACTTGGGGACGAAACTGGGAACGGGGGAGCATGCACCATGCATGTCACCGGGTACGATACAGAGCAGGTAAGCCTGCCCGATTGGGTTCCAGAGCCCGCACGGCACTATCTGTTTCACATCGAAGCCGGGCTTTCGATCCGGGCCGTGGCGCGTTTGGCGGGGCTGCATGCCTCCACCGTTTCGCGCCAGGTGCGCCGGTTCGAGCTTCGGCGCGACGATCCGCTAGTGGACGAGGGACTCCGCCAGTTGGCGCGGTCCCATTTTCGAAAGGCGCTGAGGGCTTTGCCTGGCGCTGCCGCCCACGGAAAGGATCGCGCTGCAATGACGTCAGTTGCACTCAAATCATCTGAAAACGCACCCTCGGAAGAGATGATCGCCCGGGAGGGACGACGGATCCTGCGCCGTCTGTGCGAAACCGGCGCTGTGCTCGCGGTGGCCAAGGACATGGATAAGGCCGTCGTGGTGCGCGATGCCGCAGATGGCAGCACCACAAAGACCGCCGTGGTCGACCGCGCGATCGCGCAGGCCATGGCGCTCAAGGAATGGATTTTCTGCGAGGCACCCGAAAGCCGCATTGCCCGCTACCGCATCACCGCCATCGGCCGCACGGCGCTCAAGCGCCTTCTTGCCGAACAGGAAAACCGCAAGGCCGGTTTTGAGGAAGCACAGAGCCCGTTTGCCAACCAGCACCGCGCGTGGGGCGAACGTGATGTGCTTGAGGATGGGGAGGAGCGTCCGCGCCGGCTGCGTTATAACCTCGCCGAAAGCCCGCTTGCCGCGCTGGCCCGGCGCAAGGGCAAGGATGGCCAGCCTTTCATCAGCGACGATCTTGTCGTGGCGGGGGAGCGTCTTCGCGAAGACTTCGAACTCGCTCAAATGGGCCCGCGCGTTGCGCAGAACTGGGATCGGTTCCTGACAGGCGGCCATGGCGGAAGCTTCACGTCCACGGACGGGCTCGGCGGACCGGAGGCCGCGCGCGCACGGGTGCAGGACGCGCTCCTCGATCTCGGCCCGGGCCTCGGCGACGTTGCGTTGCGCTGCTGCTGCTTCCTCGAGGGTCTCGAGACGGCGGAAAAGCGCATGGGCTGGTCAGCCCGCTCCGGCAAGATCGTGCTGCGCATCGCCCTGGCACGGCTGAAGTCGCACTACGAGCGCCGCCACGGAAAGCATGGCCCCATGATCGGCTAGGCGCAGGGGTAGAGTTTGCGTTTGATGCAGAGCTCCCCAGGCTCTGATCCGGCGCAGGAAGAGACGGCACGTGGACACGCTCTCAGTCCGCGTGCCGTTTCTCTTTGTGGGAGCCATGCGCCAGACGCATTGCCGCATATCGCGCACCCGGTTGGACATTTGTGGGCCAGGCCAATAGCTTAATGCCGTAGCCACAGAAGAGCCACGCATGCGCGACCTGACAGACAGAGCCCAGCGTCACCCCGAAAAGCAGCGCCGCCCGGATACGCCTCGCCTGAAAAAGCCGGACTGGATCCGTGTTCAGGCCCCAGTCGGCGAGGGTTACAAGGCCACCCGCGAGATCATGCGGGAAAACAAGCTCACCACGGTGTGCGAAGAGGCGGGCTGCCCAAATATGGGCGAATGCTGGAACCAAGGCCACGCCACCATGATGATCATGGGCGAGGTCTGCACGCGGGCCTGCACGTTCTGCAACATCGCCACGGGCAAACCGCCTGAAGACCTAGATCCGTTCGAGCCCGGCCGAGTTGCGCACGCCGTCAAAAAGCTTGGCCTCAACCACGTCGTCATCACCTCCGTGGATCGCGACGATGTCGAGGATGGGGGCGCCGCTCACTTCGCGCAGACCATCCGCGCCGTGCGTCGGCAATCGCCTGACACCACGATCGAGATCCTGACGCCAGACTTTATCCGATGCGATGACAGCGCGCTCGAAGTCGTGTGCGAAGCCAAACCGGACGTCTTTAACCACAATCTTGAGACCGTGCCGGGCCTTTATCCGGAGGTCCGCCCCGGTGCCCGTTACTTCCATTCCTTGCGCCTGCTGCAGCGCGTCAAGGACCTCGATCCCGCCATCTTCACGAAATCCGGCATCATGGTGGGGCTCGGCGAACGCCAGCAAGAGGTTGTCCAGGTCATGGAAGACATGCGTGCTGCCGATATCGATTTTCTCACCATCGGCCAGTATCTGCAGCCGACGCCCAAGCACCACGCGGTAGATCGCTTTGTGACGCCTGAGGAGTTCAAAACCTACGAAAAGCGTGCGTGGTCCAAAGGGTTTCTGATGGTCTCGGCCACGCCGCTGACGCGCTCCAGCTACCATGCGGGAGACGACTTCGCGAAGTTGCGGGCGGCACGGGACAAGAAGCTCGCAGCCGGAAGCTGATGCGTTCCTTACTGGGCCACTTCCAAGGTCGGGCCGCGGCGCAAATTGAAATCGCGTTCCGGGAGCTCGAGGCCGAGCAGATGCTCCGCTCCGATGATCACGCCAGCGGCCGCCACGATGCCCAAAACGAGGAGCACCTTCCAAAGGGGCGGCGGGTGACGCGCCATGCGGGCCATGCGCACCCACCAGAGCGGCCCCATCAGGTGAACCTCACCTTGCCGATATGGTCGAGATTGCGGTTTCGCTGCGCGTAGTCGATCCCGTAGCCCACGACGAACTCATCTGGGATTTCAAAGCCGGTATAGTCTGCTTTGAAATCCCAGATGAGTTCGTCGTGGGCT
>JBCBME010000115.1:0-7371 GCA_039822945.1 Pseudomonadota bacterium | reverse complement strand
AAGACATTCAGCAGGAATTTGATCGCCTAGCTAAACATGGAAGGCTGCCATACGATGCTTCTACGCCTTCTCAGCTTTTCGACATTCTGAGAAAGCAAAACAGCCCGATCTACGACTTCAAAACGCGGCGAATGATCTTCGAAGCTTCAAAGCTTCACGCAGATGACAAGCCGCTTGATCCAGCGCTGATGAAGTATAGCCATGAAGAATTGGCCATCCTCGTCCGCGCCTCCCACCAGATGCGCGCCTTCGAGGACCGCTTCTTGACGATCGGGCTCCCCTACCGCGTCATCGGCGGCCCGCGCTTTTATGAGCGCATGGAGATCCGCGATGCCATGGCCTATTTCCGGCTGGCCGTGAGCCTCGACGATGACCTCGCCTTTGAGCGCATCGTGAACACCCCCAAACGCGGGCTGGGCGACAAGGCTGTGCAAACGATCCAGGTGATGGCGCGCTCAAACGGCGTCTCCCTCTTCGAGGGCGCGCGGCTTGCCGTGCAAGCCGGTCAGATCAAGGGGAAGGGCGGCACCAACCTGCGCGAGCTCGTCGACAGCCTCGACCGCTGGTCGCGGCAGGTCCGAAATGAGGCCGACACCCATGTCGAACTCGCCCAGATGATCCTGGATGAGTCCGGCTACACCGCCCACTGGCAAAACGACAAGACGCCCGAGGCCCCGGGCCGTCTCGAGAACCTCAAGGAACTCGTGAAGGCGCTCGAGAATTTCGAAAACCTCCAGGGCTTCCTCGAACACGTCTCCCTCGTGATGGATAACGAGCAGGATGATGGCGGCGAAAAGGTCTCCATCATGACGCTCCACGCCGCCAAGGGCCTCGAATTCCCCATGGTCTTCCTGCCGGGCTGGGAGGACGGGCTCTTCCCGTCGCAGCGCTCCATGGACGAAAACGGCCTCAAGGGCCTCGAGGAGGAACGCCGCCTCGCCTATGTGGGCATCACCCGCGCGGAGGAGGTCTGCACGATCTCGTTCGCGGGCAATCGTCGCGTCTTTGGCCAGTGGCAGTCGTCACTGCCGTCCCGCTTCATCGACGAGCTGCCGGAGGAGCATGTGGACGTCCTCACCACGAGCTCCGCGCTCCATCAGTCCGGCTATGGCATGGGCGGCTCGATGATGGGGCAGGCCTCGCCCGTGATGCAGGCCGCCGCCGGATCCGACCTCCACGACCGCGCCTCCCGCGCCGATGTCTACAACTCACCGGGGTGGAAACGCATGCAGGCCCGCAGCGCGCAACGGGGCATGAGCCAGCCGCGCGAGGCCGGAAACATGGTCATCGACATGGCCGCCACCTCCGCCTTCACGGTGGGCGACCGCGTCTTCCACCAGAAGTTCGGCTACGGCGAAGTGATGGAGATCGAAGGCGACAAACTCGAGATCGAGTTCGACAAAGCGGGCTCCAAGAAAGTCGTCGCCAAATTCGTCACCAGCGCCGACGCCGACGTCCCTTTCTAACCCTCGTGGCTTTGGTGGATATGACGGCTGCTTTGCGGACTTTGCGGGCATTGGCTTCTTACGTTTGCTGAGGCAGCATTACTCTGCAGTGGCAGCGCACTTGCTTTTGCGTTCTACCGCACGTCACCGAAGCATTTATTATCTGCTACAATTAAGCCGCAACTAGTGATCTATGCCGCCCTGTCACACTTGTCGTAGCTTTATGCGGTGTGGGTCTTGTTTGTTGGTGATACGCCGCGCACTGATACCAAAGGACCGCGCGCGGTTGGCATGAAGGCTATCCAGGAATGCGAGCTGGTCGAAATGATGTTTCCAAACCGACATTCTGCTTGCCATAAGTATCCTCGGGTGAGGCGCATCGCGCCAAGGACAGTCAGCCTGCGTTGCTTTAAGAGTTAGCTATCGCTTTCGCGTAGACCTCATTAGAGTCGCCCTCCTTTTTGAGAATGGCAACACAGCGCCAAACGATAACATCACCATCTTCACATTGTTCGGAGGCATCTATTCCGAGAAAGCCTTCCTTAGCGCGCGTGTAGGACATGCGTTGAAACGAGACATTCTTTCTGAGACGTTGCGCTTCAAGTGGCTGGTTTGAGGCGATTGCTGTTTTGTATGCGGTTAAATCGATGCCGCCTTCAGGGCGCTCGATATAATACTGCCATGCAACCGCGCCTTCCGGGCTGACAATTTCAGCGATGGAATATTTTCCGGGTTGGCGTGTTCTATTACCGCGTGTTTCGAAAGGGGCCTGTAAGTCGTGCGTTATGCGTTGGACTTGATTTCCTGGACCCGGTTCGATTTGCAACGGGGTTCCCAGTTGTGCTTGCTCCATAATCACTTTGACTGTGGAACCCGATGGAGCTTCGATAATTTCGCGGTAATAAACTCCGACAACTTCGACGAGAAACTTGGCCATAAGACCCTCCGATTAAAATATCGAGTTGAATGTAGCCAACAGCCTGCTCGCATGTGTAAAATTTTTCAATATAGAATTTTCAATTTTTTTACTTACACTCTCGATGCCCACCGATAGACGGCGTCCCATGACACTCATTCAGTAGGCACCGTGGAGCAGCGCATCCAAATCTATCGCGCTAACCTGCCTTTCAAGTATTGCAATCTTGCTGAAGCAGCACAGACGTACGTAGCAAGAGCTCGCGTACAGACGCAAGAACTCGGCAAGTAGCGGCTGGACGGCCTCTTCCGAAAGCGCCCAGAACAGATTATCCGTTTATCTGCAACGATTGTTCTTGCCGCTGCAGCGCAGAGTTTTCTGTCGTGACGCTGCAGAAATTCCGGTGCCGAATGGGCACGCAGCGGGAATGTCCAAATTACAGGTTGGGCTCTAAGCTGACATTTCAGCCGAGGTGGGACGGAGCAACTTTGAAAGGACGTCGAGGGATTTTCGCGGCAGTTGTAAGGGGCGCTAATGGCCGCGTTTTCAATGCAGCAAGTATTTGAGGGCGGTGATCAGGAGGCCGAGCCCGCCTGTCAGGACCGCGCCCCCCCACCGTGCTGAGCATGCTGCCTCTGATGCGCCAGCCGATGCGGCCGCCACACCAGCTGAGCAAGCCGATCGCCAGAAGCTGTGTGAGGGGGAGGGCTGTGTCGGGGGCAATCACGCCGAGGGCGGCACCGCGATGTTGCGGAAGCCCACAGGCAAATTCCAGACCGCTCAGCGGGGATGGCGGGGTTGCCGAGCGGGCGGGCGACCATTTCGTCGGGGTCCGCGTTGGTGAAGGCGCAGGCGGCGGTGTTGGCCGTCCTGCGCGCAAGCGGAGCTATGTGCGCCAGACCGGGTTTGTCCAGGCGCGTTTGCCAGCGCGGTCAACGACCGTCATGCGCATCCAAGGGCTGTCGTGAAACCTAACGAGGGGCACGGCCACTCTGGTGAGGCTTTCTCCATGGACGGCGTAGGCCGCGCACCCTTTGCCTTGCACGATGATCGAACTGGCTGCCGAGCATTCCACCACCACCTCTTTCTCACTCCAGCTCACATCGTGCAGCATTGGGCCGGTTGATGCGTACATGTGGCCCGCTTTCAGTGCGTCGAGAAGCGCATCCGGCGTGTTCTCTTCGGCTTTCACCATGGTCCAACCGCCAAAGTGGTCGGGCTCGGTGAAATGGGCATCGTCCGTGGCGCACAGAGTCAGACGGCGGCCTTCTTCGAGGAGCCTGTCGAGATGCCAGAAGCCTTCCGCACGGTCGGCCCCGACTTGGCAGCCGTGGTTGTAGACCTCCACGGCGTGGGCGGCTTCAAGGGAGCGCGCATCCGCAAGCGAAAGGCCCCCCCATTCGGGATGGGCGACCGCGACGAAGGCGCCCGCATCGCGGGCCCGCTGCGCAAGCTGCGGCCCGGTTTCCTGGCCCTCCACCGGCACAAAACCCGGAGACTGCGACGGGGCAAAATCTGCGGGCAGGCCCACTGCCAGAATGTGCCACAGCTCACCGTTTTCCATGGCACCTGAATGCACTTCTGCCCCGAGGATCGTCGTAAAGCCGTCGTCCCGAAAGCCCGTTGTGTCCGTGATCGGATAGCCAAAGGCCCCGATGAAATGGTCGGTCAGCGCGATGAAGTCATAGCCTTCCGCTTTGTAGCGGCGGCACACCTCTTTGGGCTCCAGTACGCCGTCTGATCGGTTGGAATGGGTGTGAAGATTGCCGCGCCAGAAGCGACCGGGGGCAGTGAAGGCGGGATCATGCATGGCGGATCTCAATTTAGGGGTTTGGTCATGTAGACGCGCAGATAGTCATCGCGGCCTTGGGGGTGCGGGCCGACTTTCCAAACGCGAAACCCGTGTTTGGAATAAAAGGCCACGAGGTGGGTGCGTCGGCTCGCTGTATAAAGAGTGATGTGGCGGGCACCGCGTTTCAGAGCTTCGGCCTCGATCCGCGAGAGCGCTGCCGTTCCAAGTCCGGCGTTTTGCGCCTTAGGATCAATCACCAGCATCTCCAGGGCCAACCCGCCCTCTTTGCTCACAAGCCACGTGGCGCCAACCTCGGCGCCGCCACCATCGATCAGCCAATGGATGTCTCCAGCGGCGATGGCATCGTGTAGCCAGGGATAGGGGCCCGGCTCGCGCCCCATGTCGCGCGCGTAATCGCGAAAGCCGTCGAGGAAGAGCGCGTGTATCTGATCGTGGTCTGCAGGCTCAGCCACGGTGAGGCTCAGCATTTTCGGAACACCATGACGAGGCCGCGATCTTTGGCATGGGGGTGATCCTTGCCCTCGTAGATCGGGATGTCATGAAAGCTGAGCGCGGAGATCGCGCCGCGGGCATTCAGGATCGCGAGGGTGGAGCCAAAGCCCATCCCGTCGAAGACCGCCGGGATGCAGCCGCAGACAAAGAGGGCGCCGGGATTGGCGATGCGCAACAGCTCCGGCAGGCATTCTGGGCCCACATGGCCATGGGTGAAGGTCCCGCTCGAGATCATCCCGCCATAGGTGGCGTCGGGGATGTCGAGTGGCTTGAGGATGTCCGCGCAGATCAGGTCGCGGTAAAGGCCCTTTGGCCGGGCGGCGTCGAGCATCTCTTGCGTGATGTCGATGGCATCCACCGTGAGGCCCGACAGATGTTCCGCCACGAGGCCCGTGCCCGCTCCGAGATCGAGCACCGGGGTGTTGTCGGAACTTTGAGCCTTGAAGATGGCTGCAATCTCGCGCGGGGCGATATATCCCCAGCCGTCGCCAAAGCTGCTGTCATAGGTCTCGGCCCATTGGCCGTAGAGCGTTTTGGCGCTCTCGGGGCCATCGACTTCGTAGGCGTTATCCAGATCATAATCGGCCAAATCACGTCTCCATGGAAAGACTGCCGCGCTCAAATTGCACCACGCGGGCGCGTTGATCGGGGTCGAGGGAAGGGATCGCCGCCAAAAGGGCTCGCGTGTACTCATGTTGCGGATTGGCGAAGATTTGGCGCGTCGGGCCTTCCTCCACGATCTCCCCCAGATAAAGCACCGCCACATAGTCACAGACATGGGCGACGACGCTGAGATCGTGGGAAATGAAGAGGTATGTCAGGTCGAGATCGAGCTGAAGCTGCTTGAGCAGGTTCAGAATGTCTGCCTGGATCGAAACATCCAGAGCCGCCACGCATTCATCGGCCACCACGAATTTGGGCCGCGCTGCGAGCGTCCGCGCAATGGAGATCCGCTGACGTTGCCCACCCGAAAAGGCGTGCGGATAGCGGCGCAGATGCTCAAGGTTGATCCGGCATTTGGCGGCGATGTCGCGAACGCGCGCATCGGTCTCCGCGCGGCTGTCGGTCAGCCCCAGCACCTCCAGCGGCTCCGCGATGATGTCGCGCACGGTCATGCGCGGGGACAGCGCCGCGTAAGGATCTTGGAAAATGAGCTGCGCCTGCGCGCGGTAGGCGCGTTCCTCCACAGCGCTCATCGTCTCGATGTCGTAGCGCCGGGTGCCGTCGTCGTAGGTGACCGACCCTTCGCTGATCGGCGCAGCCTTCAGGATCGCGCGTCCCAACGTGGATTTGCCGGAGCCGGATTCGCCCACGAGCCCCACAAAACTGCCTTTGGGAATGTCGAGGGAGACGTTCTTGACCGCCTTGAGGTGCGGCGTGGGGCCAAAGAGGCTGCGGCCCAAAGGGTACGCCACAGTAAGGTTCTCGATCTTGACCAAAGGCGCCGTCATCGCACGGCCTCCGCATCCTCGGGGAAGAGGGCAGCCGTGTGGCCGGGGCGGATCTCGGTCATCGGCGGCACCTCCCGCTCATAGCGTGAGCCCGGGGTCAGTTCAGGATTGCGGGTATGGAACACGCATCCCGCGGGGCGCTCCAGCGGGGAGGGGATGTCGCCGGGAATGGGCGTCAGCGGCGCATCAAGATCCTCGAGATTTGGCAGCGCGTTCAACAATCCGCGCGTATAGGCATGGGCCGGGCGGCGCAGCACATCGCGCACCGGCCCCATCTCGAGAATGCGCCCCAGATACATGACCGCCACCCGATCCGCAGTCTGGGCAATGACGCCCAGATCATGGGTGATGAAGAGGATCGACATCTCAAACTCACCGACCAAGTCTTTCATGAGGTCGATCACCTGCCTCTGGATCGTCACATCGAGCGCCGTGGTGGGCTCGTCCGCGATCAAAAGCTTGGGCTTTGTGGTGAGCGCCATGGCGATCATCGCGCGCTGCCGCATCCCGCCGGAATACTCGAAAACGTATTGATCAAACCGCTTGGCCGGCTCGGTGATGCCCACCTTGTCGAGCATGTCGATGGACAGCTCCTTTGCCTCCGCCTTGCTCATGCGCGTGTGGATCAGCAGCTGTTCCACCATCTGCTGGCCCACGGAGAGCGCTGGAGCGAAACTGGCCATGGGTTCCTGAAAAACCATGGAGACGTCACCGCCCCTGATCGGCCGCATGTCGCGTTCGCGCTTGAGAGACAGCACATCGATGGGCGGCGCGGTGTTGAGGCGGATCGACGAGGCCGGGTCGTAGAGGGTGTTGCGCCCGTTGAGCTGCATGATCGCCTTTGCGGTGACCGACTTGCCCGATCCGCTTTCGCCCACCAGCCCCAGCACCTCGCCCGGGGCGATGTCGAAGGAGACGTTTTCAACAGCGGTCACCAGGCCTTCATCGGTCTTGAACCGGATGGTCAGGTCACGGACGGAGAGGAGGCTCATTTCTTGGCATCTCCATATGGATCTGCCGCGTCGCGCAGCCCATCGCCAACGAACACGAAAGCCATCACCAGGGCGACGAAGAAAATCACCGGGATGAAATACCATTGGTAGTTGAGCAGCACGTCCGCCTGCGTGGTGTTTTGCAAAAGCACACCCAGCGAGGTCACCGGGTCTTTCAGGCCCAACCCGATGAAGGAGAGCGCTGTCTCCGACAACACCATGTAGGGGAAAGAAATCACCAGATCGACGATGATGTAGCTCG
>JBCBME010000114.1:0-7402 GCA_039822945.1 Pseudomonadota bacterium | reverse complement strand
CGGAGGGCACGCGCTTTGGCGTCAACGGCGTCAATATCGGGCTCTTTTGTTCAACCCCCATGGTGGCGTTGAGCCGTAACATCCCGCGAAAGCACGCTTTTGAGACGCTGACGACGGGGGAGTTTCTGAGCGCGGAGGCCGCGCGCGACGCAGGCCTCATCAACCGCGTGGTGGCGGCGGATGACCTCGCGGCCGAGACCGATGCGCTCGCGGCCACGATCGCAGCCAAGCTCGGCAGTGCCGTCAAGATCGGCAAGGAGGCGTTCTACCGCCAGATCGAGATGCCGCTCGCCGAGGCCTACCGCTACACCGGCGAGGTTATGGTGGAAAACATGAGCCGGGGCGACACCGCCGAGGGCGTGCAGGCCTTTCTCGAAAAACGGCCCCCCGAATGGGATCAGTGAGCTTTACCTCGCCCCGGCGGGACCTTAGATCGCCCGTATGACAGAAGAGCTTCATATCGTTGGCGGCGGGATGGCCGGGTCCGAGGCCGCATGGCAGGCGGCGCGCCTTGGCGTGCGCGTGATCATTCACGAGATGCGGCCCAAGGTGGGCACGTTCGCCCATCAGACAGGGCATCTGGCGGAGATGGTCTGCTCCAACTCCTTCCGGTCAGACGACAGCGAACAGAACGCCGTGGGGCTTTTGCATTGGGAGATGCGGGAGGCGGGCGGGCTCATCATGGAGATGGCCGATGCCCACCGCTTGCCTGCCGGCGGGGCTCTGGCCGTTGACCGGGAGCCCTTTGCGAAGGCCGTGACAGACCGGTTGAAGTCCTTGCCCAATGTCTCTGTTTCTTATGAGGAAATCGAGGAGCTTCCTAATGAGGGGCAGTGGATTTTCGCCACCGGCCCACTCACCTCTGACAAGCTTGCTGAGGCGATCCGCGCCGAGACGGGGACGGAGGCGCTCGCCTTCTTCGACGCCATCGCGCCGATCATCTATGCCGAGAGCATCGACATGTCGAAGGCCTGGATGCAGAGCCGCTACGACAAGGGGGAGACAGAAGAAGAGCGTCGCGCTTACTTGAATTGCCCGATGGATCTCGCTGATTACGAAGGATTTATCGACGCCCTTCTCTCAGCAGATAAGACGGAATTCAAGCCGGGCGAGACGGCGGGGTACTTTGACGGCTGCCTGCCCATCGAAGTGATGGCCGAGCGTGGTCGCGAGACCCTGCGCCACGGGCCCATGAAGCCTGTGGGCCTCACCAACCCGCACGAGCCAGAGGTCAAACCGCACGCAGTGGTTCAACTTCGCCGTGATAACGCACTGGGAACGCTCTATAATATTGTCGGCTTCCAGACCAAGATGAAGTACGGCGCGCAAAAGGAGGTGCTGCGCCGGATCCCGGGGCTCGAGAACGCGAAGTTTGCGCGGCTTGGCGGGATACACCGGAATACCTTCCTCAACTCGCCAACATTACTTACGGCTGATATGCGTCTGAAATCACGTCCTAATATTCGTTTCGCTGGTCAGATCACGGGCGTTGAGGGCTATGTCGAGAGTGCTGCGATGGGCCTCCTTGCCGGGCGCCTCGCAGCCTACGAGATGACGGGCCAGCGTCTTGAAACGCCGCTGCCCACCACGGCGACGGGCGCGCTCATCACCCACATCACGGGCGGTGCGGAGGCCAAGACGTTCCAACCGATGAACGTGAACTTCGGGCTCTTTCCGCCCATTGATGTGCGCGGGGGGCGTCGCAACCGTCCGGCCCGCTACAAGGCCTATACCGACCGTGCAAAAGCCGATTGGCGCGCGTGGCTCGGTGAGACAAAGCTGGACGCCGCCTAAAGGCGCGCGCTAGCCTCCGCCCATGGCTGATCAAACGCAAAGCCCAAAGCTCTGGACGCCCCGCTCTGTCGAAGAGACCCAGCAGATCTACGCGGATTGGGCGGAGACCTATGAGGCCGATGTTCAGGGGATGAACTACGCCACACCCGGGCGCATCGCGGAGGCCATCCGGCCTCATGTCAGCCCGCAGGATCCGATCCTTGATTTTGGTTGTGGCACAGGGCTTTCCGGCCTTGCGCTCGCCCAGCACGGCTATCAGGTGATTGACGGCACCGACATCTCGGAGCCCATGTTGCAGTTTGCCTATGACAAGGCCCATGACGGCCGCGACGTTTATCGCAATCTTTGGCTCGGATCCCCCGGCCGGGTCGATGCCACACCGGGAGACTATGCCTGTATCGTGGCAACAGGGGTCATTTCGCTGGGTGCAGCTCCGCCCGATATGCTGCGGGTTTTGCTGGATAATCTCGGCCCAGAGGGCATTCTCGCCTTCAGCTACAATGACCCGACGCTGGCCGATGCGGGCTATGTCGACGCGCTCACCCAGGTGATCGAAGACGGCACCGCCCGGCAGCTTTTCCGCCAGCACGGGCCCCATTTGAGCGAGAAAGTCACCGGCTCTGACGTGATCGTCCTGCGCCGGCGATGATCACGCGCTTTGCGCCCTCTCCTACGGGGCCGCTTCATCTGGGCCACGCCTATTCCGCGATCTTCGCCCATGACAGGGCGCATGCCGCCGGTGGCACGTTCCTTTTGCGCCATGAAGACACCGATTTTGAGCGGAGCAAGGATCACTGGATCGCGCAGGTGGAGGATGACTTGCACTGGCTCGGGCTCTCGTGGCCTAAGCCCGCGTTGCGGCAGTCCGCGCATCTGGCACGCTACGCCCACGCGCTCGACCATCTGGGGGCGCTCGGCGTCCTTTACCCGTGTTCCTGCACGCGTGGTGATATCAAGGCGGCGCTGTCGGCCCCGCAGGAGGGGTATCTGCCCGGCCCCTATCCCGGCACCTGTCGCGGTCGGCCGATGTCGTACCGGAGGGAGGGGGATGCGATCCGCCTGCACCTTTCGAGGGCGCTTGCCCTGGTGGGTCCAGTGACGTTCACGGAGACCGGTGCCGCGCATCGCGGTGTCCATGCCTTAGATGCTGACACGCTCGCCCGCGTCTCCGGCGACGTCATCGTAGGCCGCAAGGACGGTGTGGTGGCCTACTTCCTCGCATCGGCGCTCGATGACAATTACGAGGGCATCACCGAGGTGATCCGCGGCGAGGATCTCTTTGATTTCACGGGCATTCAGGCGCTCATCCTCGCGCTCTTGGGCCATGCGCCGCCGCGCTATCATCACCACCGCCTGATCCGGGACGAAGCGGGCAAACGGCTCGCCAAACGCGACGATGCACGTGCCATCGCCACCTACCGGGCAGAGTGTCTCCGCCCCGGCGACATCCGCGCCTTGGTGGGGCTCTAGTGCGGCTTCATCAGCTCGGTTTCCGCGCCGTCCCGCACCGCGGTGTAAAAGCAGCTGAGGCGCCCAGTGTGGCAGGCCGGCCCGCTCTGGCGGACGATGAGCAGGAGGCAGTCGCGGTCACAATCCACACGCAGGTCGATGAGCTCCTGAACGTGACCGGACGTCTCCCCCTTGATCCAGAAGGACTGGCGCGAGCGCGACCAATAGGTGACGCGGCGCGTCTCAAGCGTCCGGGCCACGGCCTCCGCATTCATCCAGGCCATCATGAGCACCGTGCCATCCTCGGCTTGCGCGATCGCGGGAATGAGGCCGCGCGCGTCATAGGTCAGGCTCGCCGGGTCAAACATGTGAATTTCCTTTTGCTGCCGGCACGCTTATCTAGGCGAGAGGGAGGCGCTGCAAGGCCCATGGAAACGGATCTGATGAAGCTTTATTCCACGCGGATTTTGGCGCTGGCCGCCGATATCCCGCGGCTGGGTCGGCTTGAGGCCCCCATGGGCACGGCGCGGGCGCGCTCTCCGCAATGCGGCTCGTCCGTGGGCGTGGATGTCGATGTCGTTGGCGGCCGCGTCACGCGGTTTGCCCAGGATGTGAAAGCCTGCGCACTGGGTCAGGCGGCGGCGGCCACGGTGGGGGCCGAGGCGCCGGGCAAGACCCTGGCAGAGCTGACAACCGCGCGCGCCGCCCTTGCGGCAATGCTCGACGGGGGCGCTGTTCCTGCGGCACCCTGGACGGGTTTCGAGGTTCTCAAGGCCGCGGCCCCGTTCAAGAACCGCCATGCCTCCATCCTTCTGGCGCTCGATGCCACCATCGCGGCCGTGGCAGACGCAGACAGCAAAGCCGCCTAACCCCTTCATCTTTCAATAAATACTCCCGCCGGAGGCAAGAAAAAAGCCGCGCATCCTGGCAGGGATGCGCGGCTTGAGGTGTGCAATCCAGAGGGGACAGACGCCTAGTTGTCACATGAGAGAGGCAGATCTCAGGACAGTCGCCCGGGGCGGGCGTTGCGCAAACGAGGGGACAAAAGCGCTGGAGGGGCGTCAGAGTATGGACCGCAGGCAGAAACCTTAGAGAACGGCGGGCATCCAGAGCCCGGCATAGAGCATGGCAAACAGGGCCGCGGCACCAAGCGTGTCCTGAAGCAGGGTCGGAATGCGGAGGGCAGTGGCAATCTTTTTCATGGCTGTGCTCGTCGTTGTCGTTGGGTTAACCATTTGTTCTCATATGTTCTCGCCCTGGTAAAGAACTTTTTGAGAACAAACGCGAACTTTTGTGCCGAGACCGAGCTAACCCACTGAAATCAAACGAATGGCGCGATCCTGTTCCATGAACCAGAGGAGAACACGCGCCGCCTGCCCGCGCGCACTCTCGAGGTCCGGGTCCTCCGTGAGGAGCTTTCGCGCGTCTTGCTGGGCAACTTGCATGAGCCCGCTCTGACGTTCGAGATCAGCCACGCGGAACCGTGGCAGGCCCGATTGCGCGGTGCCGATCATGTCGCCCGCGCCGCGGATGGCGAGATCTTCCTCGGCGATGCGAAACCCGTCCTCAGTCTCTCGCATGATGCGGAGCCGCCGCTCTCCCCCCTCGGTGAGGGGTGCCTGGTAGATCAAGAGGCAGGTGGAGGCGAGCGCCCCGCGCCCGACGCGGCCGCGCAACTGGTGAAGCTGTGCCAGGCCAAAGCTTTCGGCCCGTTCGATCACCATGATGGAGGCGTTGGGCACGTTCACCCCCACCTCGATCACCGTCGTCGCCACGAGGACGGATGTCTCCCCCGCCACAAAGCGCGCCATGGCGGCGTCTTTCTCTGCGGGCGGCATCTGACCATGGACGAGGCCCACCACCCCTTCCCCGAGCTCGGCGCGCAGCCGCTTGAAGCGGTCCTCGGCGGCGGTCATGTCGAGCGTCTCGCTCTCTTCTACGAGGGGGCAGACCCAATAGGCCTGTTTGCCCTCTGCGACGGCGGCGCGCAGCTTGTCCACCACGTCGTCGAGCCGGGCCATTGGGACGGTGGCCGTCTGGATCGGGGTGCGGCCGGGCGGCTTTTCATCGAGGACGCTCACCTCCATATCGCCGTACTGCGCGAGCGCGAGCGAACGCGGGATCGGCGTGGCCGTCATCACCAGCACGTCCGCGGCGGCCCCCTTTTCCCCCAGAAGCAGGCGCTGGCGCACGCCAAACCGATGCTGCTCGTCCACGATGGCCAGCCGCAGATCGGCGAATGCCACGTCCTTTTGAAAGACCGCATGGGTGCCGACGAGGATGCCGATCTCCCCCGATGCGAGGTCGGCGAGCTTCCGCGCGCGCTCGGCCCCCTTGTCGCGGCCTGTGAGCAGCTCGAGCCTCACGCCCGCTTGCGCAGCCATGGGCGCAAGGCTTTCCATGTGCTGACGCGCGAGGATCTCTGTCGGGGCCATCATGACCCCCTGCCCGCCCGCCTCCACGGCGATGAGCAGCGCGAGGAAGGCCACGAGCGTTTTTCCTGCGCCCACATCGCCTTGCAGGAGCCTGTTCATGCGTTTCGGGCGGGCCATATCGGCGGCGATCTCTGCGATCGCGCGGGTCTGCGCGCCGGTGGGGTCGAAGGGGAGCGCGGTAAGGATCTTTGCCCGAAGCGCCCCGTCACCCTCGCTCACGATGCCGGGGGCCTTCCGATCCTTGGCCCGCGCGAGGGCAAGTGTGAGCTGGTGCGCCAAGAGCTCATCATAGGCGAGCCTCAGGCGGGCTTTGGAGGCAGCGGAAACATCGCCCAGATGTTGCGGCGTCTGCACAGCGCGCAGCGCGTCAGAGGTGGTGGGCCAGCCCTCTTGTGCCACGAGCGCGGCATCTGCCCATTCCGGGAAATCCGGCAGGCGCGTGAGCGCGGCGGTGGCGGCCTTGGCCAGCGTCTTTGACGTGACACCGGCGCCTTGCGGGTAGACGGGCTCCACCTCCGGGATCTCGGCGATGTCGGCGGGGGCGACCACGTAATCGGGGTGGACCATGTTGGCCTCCCCGTCGAAGCGCTCCACCTTGCCCGAGACGACGCGGCGCTGCCCCTGTGGGAGGATCTTTTCGAGATAGGGCCCCCGCGCGTGGAAGTAGACGATCTGGAAGGCGGTTTCCGCATCCTCGACAAAGATGCGGTGCGGCGCGCCCTTTCGGCTTGGCGCGTGATGGCGCGTGATCTCCACCTCCACGGTGAGCACGGCGGGCAGATCCTGCCCCTGCACGCTCGTCACGGGCCGCCGGTCGATGATGGCGTGCGGGAGGTGAAAGAGGAGGTCGCGCGGCTTTTCAATGCCGAGCGCGGCCATGTTCTGCGCCACCTTGGGCCCCACGCCGGGCAGCGTGGTGAGGTCGGCAAAAAGCGGAAATAGGATCTCCGGGCGGCTCATCGCGCCTCAGCCACCGATGAGCTCGAGCCAGCCGTCTTCATCGAGCGTGTCGATGCCGAGCTCTGCGGCTTTCTTGGCCTTTGAGCCCGCGCCGGGGCCCGCGACGAGAAGGTCCGTTTTGGCACTGACCGAGCCCGAGACCTTCGCGCCGAGCGCCTCTGCCCGCGCCTTGGCCTCCGCCCGGGTCATCTTTTCGAGCGTGCCGGTGAAGACCACCGTTTTGCCCGCGACGGGGCTCGATTGCGCGGGGGCGGCTTCGTCTTCGATGGTCATCTCAGCAACGAGGCGGTCGATCGAGGCGCGCTCGCGCTCTTGTGCGAACGTGGTGATGAGGGAGGCGGCGAGCGTGAGGCCCACGCCGTCAATGCCGAGGAGATCCTGCCAGGCGGGGCTGGCGGCGAGGCTTTCCTTGTCTTGGGCGACCATGGCGGGTTCTGCGGCAGCGGTGTCCATGGCGGCGGCAAAGCTTTCCCAGCTGCCGTAGTGGCGCGCGATAAGGCGGGCGGCGGCCTCCCCCACATGGCGGATGCCGAGGCCGAAGAGGACGCGCGAGAAGGCGAAGCTGCGCCGTGCCTCGATCCCGGCGAAGAGGTTTTCGGCGGATTTCGCGCCGTAGCCCTCGCGATTGGCGAGTTTGCTCAGGTTGCCGCCGTCGCGGCGCGCGAGGGTGAAGATGTCGGCGGGTTCCCGGATGGGGAGCGTCTCATCGGCGTAGAACATCTCGATCTGCTTGGCGCCGAGCCCGTCGATGTCGAGCGCGCCGC
>JBCBME010000113.1:0-7453 GCA_039822945.1 Pseudomonadota bacterium | reverse complement strand
CCCACTCCATCATCACAGAGATCGCATCTCGCGTTATGCCCGCCTCGGGGCCCGTCAGAAGGCGGTCCTCGCCCAGCATCTGATTGATCAGCGTGGATTTGCCCGCGTTGGGGCGGCCCACAACGGCGACCTGCAGCGGGCGCGATGGGCCGTCGGCATCGGCGTCGATATCGGTAAGCGCCTCGTCATCTCGTGCCTCAAACATCTCCTCAAACGACAGGAGCGCGGCGGCAAGATCAGCCATCCCTTCACCGTGTTCGGCGCTGATCCCGATGGGCTCTCCGAGACCCAGCGCGTAGGCCTCAAGGAGGCCGTCCTCGCCCGCGCGGCCCTCAGCCTTATTGCAGGCCAGCACAACATGGTCCGCGCGCTTGCGCAGGATGTCGGCAAAGGTCTCGTCGGCTGCCGTGACCCCGGCCCGCGCATCCAGAATGAAGACGCAGACATCGGCCATGTCGACGGCGCGCTCCGTCAGGCGGCGCATCCGGGCAGGCAGGCTTTCATCGGTGGCCTCCTCGAGACCGGCCGTGTCGATGACGGTGAAATGGAGATCGCCAAGCCGCCCCGCGCCCTCCCGCAGGTCGCGCGTCACGCCGGGCTGGTCATCCACCAGCGCGAGCTTTTTGCCCACCAGGCGGTTGAACAGGGTGGATTTGCCGACATTGGGCCGGCCAACAAGGGCAATGGAAAAGGTCATGGGCAGAGCCTTAGCACGGTCAGAGCCGCGCCATACACAACGCCGTCGTCAACGGAAAGCCAGAAGCGTCCCGCGTTTGGAGACAACGTACATCGTCCCATCGGCCACGATGGGCGCCGTGGCCGCGCCGCCCGGGATGGATGTCGCCCCGAGCTCTGCCCCGCTGACCGGGTCGAAACTGCGCAACGCCCCGTCCGATGACGCCACCCAGAGCCGCCCGCCCGCAAGCACCGGACCCAAGTGGGCAAAGACCGTCTTTTGACGCCGCGCGCGCCGCTCTTCAAAGAGCGGGAGCTGCTGCGCCCAGATCCGCTCGCCCGTGGCGGCAGACAGACGCGTGAGTGCATTTTGGTCAGAGACAAAGAAAATCGAGCCACCAGCGATGGCGGGTGTGGTGATCGTGCCGTCCCGCGCGGTCCAGATCCGCTCACCATTGCCAAGGTTGAGCGCGGCAAGTCTGCCCGCTGCGTTTGCGGCATAAATGGTGGAGCCCGCGACGACAGGATCCGCGGCCAGATCAGAGATGCGAGAATAGGCCACGCCCGGACGGCGCCCGAGGACAGAGGCGTTCCAGCGCTGCACGCCCCCGCGGCGGAACGTCGCCACAAGCTCACCCGACAGGAAGGGGAAGATGGCGAATTCGTCGGTCACAGCTGGGCCGCCGCCGCCGACATATCCCGAGCCTCCCGGCGTGCCGTTGATCTGCCAATCCACGCGGCCCGTGTCGGCATCGATGGCCCAGCCCACGCTGTCACGCGCCGCCACATAAAGGCGGCCATCAAAGTAGGTCGCAGATGCGCCGCCCAGCGCGTCGATGTCCTGCACCCAGAGTTCGGCGCCGGTAGAGGGGTCGAGGGCCAGCACTTCGCCAAAGCCCGAATTCACAAAGAGCTTGCCACCGCCATAGCTCAGCCCACTGCTGCCGCCCTGACCGGAACGCTCGGCGGGGGGCGTCAGGTCACGGGACCACAGGGCAGCCCCCGCACTGCTCGTCGCGCTGACGCGGCCCTGCGCGTCGACCGTGAAGACACGGCCCTCTGCCGCCACCGGGCGCGCATTGATGCGGGTGCGGCGGTTGTCGCCACGGCCGATATTGGCGCTCCAGGCCAGCGTCGCGGTGGAGCCAAATGCGGCATGGGGAATGCGATGAAGCGTGTTGCCGCCCGGATGGGTCCAGGCCGTTACGGGCGTGGCCGCCGGAAGCTCGATGGGAAGAGCGACGTTCTCGGTCGTCGCGGCGAACGCGGCATCGCGCCCGATGCTTTCGCGGTCTCCCAAAAGGACGGGATCAGGCGGGTTACAGGCCGTCAGAAGCGCCAGGCTGCTCAGGATCGCAAGCTGTGTCCAACGCCGTCTCACCATGTCCCCACCCCGTTCGGAAGCCCTATTATTCCAAGGGTGCCAAAGCATTACCACCGGGCAGCGAATTTGCCAACTCGGGCTCAGCGCCGAGCGCGACGAGGATTTCGGCGACGCGCCGCTTTTGAACCTCAGAGGCATCTGCGTCCTGCAAAAGCGCCTGGAAGGCGGTGATGGCTGCGTCCTGCTCTCCCGCCGCAACCTGATCGAGGGCCGCGAGCTCCTGCGCCACCGTGCGGTAGGGCGCACCGGGTGCGGACAGGGCCGACAGGATCAGCGCGCGCTCATTGGCGTCGATTTCGGTATCGATGGCGAGGCGTTTGACCTGCGCCAGATCGCGGTAAAGGGGAGAGAGCTCCGGCTGGGCCGCGAGCTCTGCCAGAACCGCCGCTGCAGCTGCATCATCGCCGGCCGCCTGAAATTCCGAGGCGGCCATGAAGCTTTCGAGGATGCCGCCCTCAGCCGCCAGTGCCTCAGCGCGCGCGTCAGAGGTCGGGGCCTCGAGCGCCGCAGAGATCGCATCGCCCCGAGCTTCCGCCTCGGCAGTGGCGGTGGCCTTGCGGTACTCGTTGAAGCCCGTGCCGCCCACGAGGGCAATAATGGCCAGCGCGGCGATCCAGCCATAGCGCCGCAGAAGCGCGGTGAACTTGTCGCGCCGCAGCTCTTCCTCGACCTCGGCGATAAATCCGTCGGTGTTGCTCATGGAACCTCGTCCCTCACCTCATCCCTGCGCTCCTTATCGCGGGCGCCTGCCATGCCACAAGCGCAGAGTGGAGAGGACGGCTTCAAAGCCCCGAGAGCATTACGCGCAGGAGCGTTCATCCGCGCACAGAGCCGTGTTAATTCACGTAATTGTCTTGATAAAGCGCGCGGGCAGGCGTAATTCGAACTCACTAGTTTAGACCGGTCGCGGGGCGGCTCACGGACGGTCAGAGCCGGGCACGGTTTCGAAGGGCTCACCATGCGACTGCTTCCAATTCTCACGGCGATCCTCGTCATCGCGTTTCTTTACGTTCTGGTGTTTGAGCGCGAGCTGCTCACCAATGCTGCCGCGACCGAGCCTGCGCCCGTTGCGGCGGAGGAGGCGGCGGAGACCGATGAAGCCGCTGCAACGGATGAGCCGGACGACGCGCGCATCAAGGTCGTGGTGCTGGAATCCTCAGCCCAGATGATCGACAGCGGCGTCCTTTTGCGCGGCCGCACCGAAGCCTCTCGGCAGGTGGAGGTCCGCGCCGAGACCACGGGCCAGGTTGTCAGCGAACCGCTGCGCCGTGGCGCTATGGTGACGGCAGGCCAGGTCGTGTGTGAGCTCGACCCCGGCACCCGAAGCGCCACCCTTGCAGAAGCGCGCGCTCGTCTCGCCGAGGCCGAGGCCGGCGTCCCCACGGCGCAAGCCCGCGTTGCCGAGGCCGAAGCCGCACTGGAAGAAGCGCTTATCAACGACAACGCCGCCTCCCGGCTCAGCCAGGACGGCTTTGCCTCCGAGACCCGCGTCGCGCAGACCCGCGCGCAGGTGCAGGCCGCGCGCTCAGCCGTGCAAGCGGCTGAAAGCGGGCTCTCTGCCGCGCAGGCCGCGATTGAATCTGCGCAGGCCGCTGTTGCAGCCGCTGCAAAGGAAATCGAACGTCTCACGATCAAGGCACCTTTCGAAGGGCTCCTCGAGACAGACGCAGCCGAACTCGGCGCGCTCCTCCTCGCGGGCTCGCCCTGTGCCACGATCATCCAGCTCGATCCCATCAAACTGGTGGGCTTTGTGGCCGAGGTGGATGTGGACCGCGTCGAACTCGGTGCTATCGCCGGTGCGCGGCTCATTTCTGGCCGAGAGGTGCAGGGCCGCGTGACCTTTGTGTCGCGGCAGGCCGACATGACCACCCGCACCTTCCGCGTGGAGATCGAGGTCGACAATGCCGATCTGAGCATCCGTGACGGGCAGACCGCTGACATCTTGATCACGGCGCAGGGCACAGAGGCGCATCTTTTGCCCGGCTCCGCGCTCACGCTCAACGCCACGGGCGCGCTCGGCGTGCGGATTGCCGATGCTGAAGACATCACACGCTTTGTCCCGGTCACGCTCCTGCGCGACACGCAAGAAGGTGTGCTCGTCACGGGGCTCGAGAACGAGGCACGCGTCATCGTGCTGGGCCAGGAATTTGTCACAGACGGTGTCCCCGTGGCGCCGAGCGTGAGGGAGAGCGACTAGCATGACTGGTATCGTCGATTGGGCCGCCTCGCGGGCCCGCATGATCCTCGCCTTCATTGTGCTCAGCCTCGTGGTGGGGGGCGTGTGCTACGCGCTTTTGCCCAAAGAAGGCGAGCCCGATATCGACATCCCTGCCGTCGTCGTCTCCCTCCCCTTCCAGGGCATCTCGGCGGCTGACAGTGAAAAGCTCCTGATCAAGCCGATGGAGGCCGAGCTCGCCGATCTCGACGGGCTCGACGCCATGAATTCCGTGGCCGCCGACGGCTATGCCAATATCGTGCTCGAGTTCGAGTTTGGATGGGACAAGAGCCAGACCCTCGCCGACGTGCGCGCGGCCATGCAACAGGCCGAGGCGAATTTCCCCGATGGCAGCGACGGATACACCATCTCGGAGCTGAACTTTTCCGAGTTCCCGATCATCATCGTCTCGCTCTCGGGGCCCGTGCCGGAGCGCACGATGCTGCGCGTGGCCAAGGACCTCCAGGACCGGATCGAGAGCATGGACGCCGTGCTCGAAGCCGCCCTCACCGGCCAGCGGGAGGAGATGCTCGAGGTCATCATCGATCCGCTCAAGCTCGAGAGCTACAACGTCACCGCCGACGAGCTCATCAGCGTGGTGGTGGACAACAACCGCCTGATCCCCGCAGGCGAGGTCGAGGCCTCGAACTCTGCCTTTGCCGTGAAGATCCCATCCTCCTTTGATGAGGCGACAGACGTCTACGGCCTGCCCGTGAAGATCAGCGGTGACAGCGTCGTCACCCTGGGCGATCTGGCAGAGATCCGGCCCACCTTTCAGGACGCGACAGGCACGGCGCGCTTCAACGGCGACACGACGATCGCGCTCCAGGTGGTCAAGCGAAAGGGCTTTAACCTCATCGACACGGCCGCCGCCGTGCGCGCGGAAGTGGAGGCCGCCCAAGAGGCGTGGGATCCAACGCTCCAAGCGGCGCTCGACGTCACAGTGTCGAACGACCAGTCCCGCGTGGTGAAATCCATGGTGAGCCAGCTTGAGGGCTCGGTGCTCACCGCGGTTGCCCTCGTGATGATCGTGGTGCTTGCCGCGCTTGGTACGCGCCCTGCCTTGCTGGTGGGTTTTGCCATCCCCACGTCGTTCCTACTCTGCTTCGCGTTCCTCGCAGTCATGGGCGTGACCGTCTCAAATATCGTGATGTTTGGCCTCATCCTCGCGGTGGGGATGCTCGTCGACGGGGCAATCGTCGTCGTCGAATACGCCGACAAACGGATTCGGGAGGGCGCGGGCCCGATGGAGGCCTATACCGACGCCGCCAAGCGCATGTTCTGGCCCATCGTCAGCTCCACCGCGACGACGCTCTGCGCGTTTCTTCCCATGCTCTTCTGGCCGGGCGTACCGGGGGAGTTCATGGGGATGCTGCCGGTCACGCTCATCTTTGTGCTGTCGGCCTCGCTCATCGTGGCGCTCATTTATCTGCCGGTGCTCGGCGGTGTGACGGGCCGCGTGAGCCGCATCATCACCAACACGTCCGAGGGCCTGCGCGCCAATTTGCCTTGGGTCGTGCGGGCGGTTCTCTTCCTTGGCGCGGCGGCACTTTGGGTGACGACGGCGCTCATTGCCATCAACCCTGGTGAGACGCTGGGGATCACGGGTCTCGCGGGCCACGGCATCGGCGGCGCGCTCTTTGTCGGGGCCTGCCTCATCCTGTCGACAGCCATGGGCACGATTGAGATCCGTGGGCGCGAACGCCGCGTCCGCGCAGGCCACCAGCGCACGCTCTTTGGCTACTTCATCAAGTTCATCGCCGGAAATCCGATCATGCCCGTCGTCATGATTGGCACGGTGGGATTCATTGTCGTCAGTGTCTTCACCTACTTTGGCGAAAACAATAACGGCGTTGAGTTTTTCGTGGAAAGCGAGCCCGAACAGGCAATCGTCTATGTTCGCGCGCGCGGGAACCTGTCGCTCGACGAAAAAGACGCGATCCTCAAAGACGTCGAAGAGGTGCTGCTGCGCCACCCGGCCGTCGACAGCACCTTTGCCTTTGCGGGCGAGGGTGGTCTCAATTCCAACACCGGCGGCGCATCGAGCCCGCTCGACACCATCGCGCAAGCCCAGATCGAGCTAATCCCGTGGGAGGATCGCCCGATCCTCGAGACGCAGACGCGCCTTCTCAACGCGGTCCCCTTCACGAGCAATCAGGTCGATCCCGAGTTTGATGGTGACAAGGTCCTTGCGGAGCTCGAGGCCGATCTCGCCCAGATCCCGGGCATTTTCGTGGAGACGCTGAACCTCGCCATGGGGCCGGGCTCAGGCAAGCCGATCCATCTGCGTGTGCGGGGCGACAGCTTTGAGGATCTGACGGAGGCCATCACCCTGGCGCGTGCGCAGTTTGAGGCGACGCCGGGTCTTATCTCCATTGAAGACAGCCTGCCCCTGCCCGGCATCGACTGGCAGATCAATGTCGATGTCGAAAAGGCGGGCCGCTACGGCGCAAACGTCGCCACCGTGGGCGGGATGGTCCAGCTCGTGACGCGGGGCATCCTGCTCGATACCTACACCCCCGAGGGCTCCGACGACGAAAGCGAAATCCGTGTGCGTTTGCCCGAGGCAGACCGCGTCCTAAGCACGCTCGATACTCTGAAAATCCGCACGGATCAGGGCCTAGTGCCCCTGTCGAACTTCGTGACACGGGAGCCGGTGGCAAAGCTCGGCCTCATCAACCGCGTGGACCAGAAGCGCTACTACGACGTTAAGGCCGATTTCACGCCTGGCCTCGTCAAGATCGTGGATGGCGACGAGACGCTCGACATCGTTGAGGCGGAGAGCGCCGCCGCAAACGAGGCGCGCGAAAATGGGCTCCAGGTCATTCCGGTTACCGCCAATGAGCGCATCACGGAGCTGACCGAGTGGCTCGACACGCGGCCCTTCGCCTCCACGCTGCAGTGGGAGTGGACAGGCGATCAGGAGGATCAGGAAGAAAGCGGCGCCTTCCTCAGCCAGGCCTTCGCCGGCGCGCTCGGTCTGATGTTCATCATCCTGCTCGCGCAGTTCAACAGCTTCTATAACGCGGTGCTCGTGCTCCTCGCCGTGATCTTGTCAACCACGGGCGTGCTGGTCGGCATGCTCGTGATGAACCAGCCCTTCTCGATCATCATGACGGGGACAGGTATCGTGGCGCTCGCGGGGATCGTGGTGAACAACAACATCGTTCTCATCGATA
>JBCBME010000112.1:0-7494 GCA_039822945.1 Pseudomonadota bacterium | reverse complement strand
CAGTCGGCTCTGCTCAACAGCTGCAGCGATGAAGCTTGAGAAGAGCGGGTGCGGTGCGAACGGCCGCGATTTCAATTCCGGATGGAACTGCACGCCGATGAACCACGGGTGGTCAGTCACCTCCACGATCTCAGGCAGCCGTCCGTCGGGCGACATCCCGGTGAAACGCAGCCCCTTTTCCTCGAGCTTGTCGCGATACTTGATATCGACCTCGTAGCGGTGGCGGTGACGCTCCTCGATGGAGGTGACACCGTAGACATCGGCCACCTTCGAGCCCTCGCTCAGCACCGCGTCATAAGCCCCAAGGCGCATCGTCCCGCCCTTGTCGTCAGAGACCTTGCGGGAGACCTTGTGGTTGCCCTGCACCCATTCCTTGAGGTGGTAGACAACGGGGGTAAAGCGCTTAGCGCCTGCCTCGTGGTCGAACTCCTCGGAGCCCGCATCGCCCAGATCGGCGAGGTTGCGCGCGGCCTCAATGACGGCCATCTGCATGCCGAGGCAAATACCGAGATAAGGCACCTTGCGTTCGCGGGCGAACTGCGCGGCCTTGATCTTGCCCTCCGTGCCGCGCTCGCCAAAGCCGCCGGGCACGAGGATCGCGTGGAACCCCTCGAGATGGGGCGCGGGATCTTCGCGCTCGAAAAGCTCGGCATCGACCCAGTCCACGTTCACGCGCACGCGGTTGGCCATGCCGCCATGGGTCAGCGCCTCGGCAATGGATTTGTAGGCATCCTCGAGCTGCGTGTACTTGCCCACGATGGCGATATTCACCTCGCCCTGGGGGTTGTAGATGCGGTCGGCCACGTCCTCCCAACGGGTGAGATCGGGGCGCGGCGCGGGCGCGATCTGGAACGCGTCGAGCACCGCCTGGTCGAGCCCCTCGCGATGATAAGCAAGCGGCGCCTCGTAGATGCTCTTGAGATCCTGGGCGGCGATCACGCTGTCGGCGCGGACATTGCAGAAAAGCGCGAGCTTTTCGCGCTCCTTCTCAGGGATCGGCCCCTCGGAGCGGCACACAAGGATGTCGGGCGCGATCCCGATGGATCGCAGCTCCTTGACCGAATGCTGCGTGGGCTTTGTCTTCAGCTCGCCCGACGCCTTGATGTAGGGCAACAGCGTGAGGTGCATGAAGATGCACTGCCCCCGCGGCTTGTCCTGGCTGAACTGACGGATTGCCTCAAAGAACGGCAGGCCCTCGATGTCGCCCACCGTGCCGCCGATCTCGCAGAGCATGAAATCGACCTCGTCCTCGCCGATGGTGAGGAAGTCTTTGATCTCGTTTGTGACATGGGGGATGACCTGGATCGTTTTGCCGAGGTAATCGCCGCGGCGCTCCTTCTCGAGCACGTTGGAATAGATCCGCCCCGAGGAGACGCTGTCGGTGCCGCGCGCATGCACGCCCGTGAAGCGCTCATAGTGGCCAAGGTCGAGATCGGTCTCTGCGCCGTCATCGGTGACAAAGACCTCCCCGTGCTCAAACGGGCTCATCGTGCCGGGATCGACGTTGAGATAGGGGTCGAGCTTCCGGAGCCTTACTGAGTAGCCGCGGGCCTGCAGGAGCGCGCCGAGGGCTGCCGAGGCAAGGCCCTTACCCAAAGACGACACCACACCGCCTGTGATGAAGATATATCGTGCCAAGGGTGCTCTCCCGTCGTGTTTCGCGTGCCTGTTTGCGCAGCACCACGGGATTTAAGGATACAAGGATTCGGCACTCCCTGTCCATGCCCGAGGTCCAACATGACGCAAGATGAAGCGCGCGATGCCCCGCGCGCCGCAATTTCTAGTGGTTATTCCGCGATGGGGAGCAGCGGCTCTTCATCGTCGAGGGAGGGCGGCAAGAGCTCTTCACCGGTGGGTGCCTCGGTCGCTGCTGGCGGCGGCAAAAGCCCGCCGTCTCCGCCGTCGAGGACCGAGCTCGAGCCCGCATTTTGTGCAGAAATCAGCGTCAGCGCGAGCGCTGCCACCATGAAGCCCGCGCCCAAAATCCACGTCAGACGCGTCAGCGCATTGCCCTGGCCCCGCGCCTGGATACCGCCGCCCGAGCCGCCACCCATGCCGAGCCCGCCCCCTTCGGAACGTTGCATCAGCACCACCGCGATCAGCGCGGCCGCGAGGAGAAGCAGGATAATGAGGACGACGTTTTCCATGAGAGGCCTCTTGCCAGAACGGGGCGTATCTAAAAGCGCGCGCGCGCGCCCGCAACCCTACTCGTCAATATCGTCAACATCTGCCTGACCGGAGAGCTTGCGCCGCACGAGCGACCAGCTCAGCCCGATGCCAAGCACCACCGAAAGCGCAAAGAGCGCGAGCCAGAGATTCACGTCCGGGTTCTCGAGATTGATGAGGCCGAGATCGACGCCGACCCAGACAAGCGCCCCCACGAGCGCCGCCACCAGCATCATCCCAAATCCGCCGATGGAGCGCAGCGTCGCGCGCAAATAGATCACGTAGCCGATAAAGAGCACGAGCCCGCCCAGCACCACGAGGGAGGTCATCTCCGCGTAGTTGGCCAGCGCAAAGCGCGTGTAGTTCAGCTCGGTGGGATTGTACGTCGCCACCAAGAGGACAAAAGCAAAGAGCCAGCGAAAGAAGATGCCTGCCATGGGCCTCCCTTGTCCCGCTTCGCGCGGGCCCGTCAAGTTATCGGTTTCCCCTCGGCGCAGCCGCCGCTATGACGCGGGCGTTTGGACACACTTTGCAAGGATCGGGCATGGCCAACGTCGTCGTCGTGGGGACCCAGTGGGGGGATGAAGGCAAGGGCAAGATCGTCGATTGGCTCTCGGAACGGGCCGATGTGATCGCGCGCTTCCAAGGCGGCCACAATGCCGGCCATACGCTGGTGATCGGCGAGGCAGTCTACAAGCTCCACGCGCTGCCCTCGGGCGTGGTGCGCGGCGGTAAGCTCTCTGTCATCGGCAACGGCGTCGTTCTCGACCCCTGGCACCTCGTGGAGGAGATCGAAACCGTCCGCGCCCAAGGGGTGGAGATCAGCCCAGAGACGCTGATGATCGCCGAGAACACGCCCCTCATCCTGCCCATCCACGGCGAGCTCGACCGGGCCCGCGAAAGCCAGAACTCGGTCGCCAAGATCGGCACCACGGGCCGTGGCATCGGCCCGGCCTACGAGGACAAGGTGGGCCGCCGCTGCGTGCGCGTGGCCGATCTCGCCGATGACGCCACGCTCGAGACGCGCGTCGACCGCGCGCTTGTCCACCACGATGCGCTGCGTCGCGGGCTCGGGCTCACACCGGTCGATCGCGACGCCCTTCTGGCCAAGCTGCGCGCCATCGCGCCCCAGATCCTGCCCTATGCCGCGCCCGTCTGGAAGGTGATGAACGACAAGCGGAAGTCCGGCAAACGCATCCTCTTCGAGGGGGCGCAGGGCGCACTCCTCGACATCGATTTCGGCACCTATCCGTTCGTGACCTCCTCGAACGTGATCGCAGGGCAGGCGGCCACCGGCGTGGGGATCGGCCCGAATGGCATCGACTACGTGCTGGGCATCACCAAGGCCTACACCACCCGCGTGGGCGAGGGGCCCTTCCCGACAGAGCTCGACGACGACGACGGCCAGCGCTTGGGCGAGCGTGGCCACGAGTTTGGGACCACCACGGGCCGCAAGCGCCGCTGCGGCTGGTTTGACGCCTGCCTCGTGCGCCAGACCTGCGCCACTTCCGGCGTCTCAGGGATCTCCCTCACCAAGCTCGACGTGCTCGACGGCTTCGAGACGCTCAAGATCTGCGTGGGCTATGACCTCGACGGCGAACGCCTCGACTACCTGCCCACCGCCGCCGACGCCCAGGCCCGTGCGCGCCCCATCTATGAGAGCATCGAAGGCTGGAGCGAAAGCACCGCAGGCGCCAAGAGCTGGGCAGAGCTTCCCGCCGCCGCAATCAAATACGTGCGCCGGATCGAGGAGTTGATCCAGTGCCCGGTGGCCCTAGTCTCCACCTCGCCGGAGCGGGACGACACCATCCTCGTGACGGACCCATTCGCTGATTGAGGGCCCCATGGCGCTGAGCCACAAAGCAAAGAAACGCTGGTCGCTGCTGATCCTTGTGGTGGCACTGCCGGCCTACATCATCGCGGCAGTCACGCTCATGAGCGGGTTTCGCGGCCTCTTTGGTGAGGCGCCGCCGATCCTGCTCGAGCTTGCCGTCTACATCGTGCTGGGCGTCATCTGGGCGTTTCCGCTGAAAAAGGTCTTCCTCGGCGTAGGCCAAGCCGACCCCGACGCGCCCGAAGACACCCGCTAAGAGAGTTACCCCTTTAAACGACAAAGCCCGGCGCAAGGCCGGGCTCGTCTCATGATGTCTGGCGGTGTCAGACCGCGGCGCGCATCTCGCGGGCCTCGGGCTGGAAACGGGTGCTGTCTGTGACCTCGAACTGGCCACCGCGCACCTTGTGCAGGCGCCCCTGACGCAGGAGCGTGCCAAAGGCGCGCAGACCGTCCTCGCGGGTAAAGCTGCCCTGCGGCATCGCTTGCTGCACGATCCGCATGACCTGGGGCCGCGAGAAGACGTCGAGCCCGTCCACATGGGTCAGGTAGGCCGCGGCGGCCTCGAGCACATCGCCGAGCTCTTCTGCACCTGCCTGCGCGGCAAATGCCTCAAAGGCACTGCCGAGCGTCGGCGCGTTGGCTTGATCAGCCGAGATGCGGCGCGGGCGTACGGGATCCGCGGGGCGCACCTCGTCCTCGGTGAGATCGACGCGCTGTGACGCGACCAGCTTCAGCGGCGCCGGTGCCGGGCGCTTCGTGCGTTCGCTGGGCTGTGCTGTGGGCGCGCGGCGCGGGCGCACCACCTGCGCGAGATCCGCGCGGTAGTCACCCTCGCGGACGGCGTCGCTCGCGGGCTCGTCCTCGCCCATAGTGCGGGCTGCCTGCTTGGCGGCCACGGCGGCCTTCAGGGCGGAATAGGCGTCGCGGCGGCCTTTGTTGTCCGGGTCGCCAAGGCGCTCCTCGGTGACATCCATCAGACGGCCCATGGTCTCTTCGCTGTCGGCAAAGACGTTCTCGGCGGCAGAGCCTTCGCCCGCAGCGACCGTGTCGTCCTCGTCTTCGGCCACGAGGCTCACCGGCCCGCCGTCACGCTCATCACCATCCGTGTTCTCGCTGTCGGCCTTCTCGGCTGCCACCTCATCGGTGCTGAGGTCGTCAGAGCTGAAATCCTCGGCGTCGAAGTCGTGGCTCTCGATGTCCTCGGGCGCATTCTCTCCGACGATCTCCGCTTCGGGGATGACATCTGCCTCGCTGGGCTGGTCCGTGTCCGCGGCGGCATCGGCCTCTGCCGCGGCCAGCTCGGCCATGAGATCTGCCTCGTCCTCGTCGGACAGGCTGCTTTCGATCTTTTCCTCGGGATCGATGTCGTCGAGCTCCGCTTCGGTGGCCAGAGCTTGCGTCTCAGGGGCATCCTCTGCCGCCTCATCGCTCACGACCGCGTCCTCGACAGGGGCTTGCGCCTCGGCGATGGGCTGATTGGCCCGCGCCAGCGCGGCTTCGAAATCTGCACGCTTCATCTTGAGCACGCGGGGCTGCTCCGGCTCCGCAGCCGTCTCAGCCGCGTCCTCGTCTCCGCCCTCAATGGCCTCGTCAGCTGCAATCTCGGCCTCAGCTTCACGCTCGGCGTCAGCCTCAAGCTCCGCCACATCATCCTCGACAGACATCGTCTCCAGGAGGGACGTCTCCGCCTCAAGCTCGCCAGAGATGTCCTCGGCGTGCTCATCCTCGGTGTATTCGGGCTCCGCGTAATCGGTGGTCTCGTCCTCGGTCGGGGCGTTGGACTTGCCGCGCGAGGTGAGCGCGGCCACACCGGCTCCGATCGCCGAAGAGCTCACAACCGCCTGAATGCGGCGCAGCTTGGCGGCGAGGCTGTCGTCGCGCTCGGCGGGCACCTCTTCGGCGGGCACGTCCTCGGCCACGGTCTGCTCAGCTTCAGCGGCCTGCGAGGGCGCGTCGTCAGCCGTGTTGGCCGCGAGGGCCCGGGCGACATCCGCTGCGATTGTGTCTTCACGGGAGGCAGCGTCGGCTTCGTCTTCTGCTTCGGCTGCATCCTCGACCTCGTCAAAGGCGACCTCTGCGGCCTCTTCCGCAGCCTCAGCGTCCTCGGCAAAGGTCTCGTCCTCGACTTCAGCCTCGAGCACGTGGTCCTTGATGGCCTCGACGGCCTCTGCTTCATCTTCTTCGGCCTCTGACACGACGTCTTCGATCTCAGCAACCGGCGCGTCGGCCTCGTCGCTTATATCAGTTTCGTCCTCTGCGTCTTCGGCAATGGCCTCGGGCTCGGCTGGCTCTTGAGCTACGACGTCTTCGTCGGCGATCTCGTCCTCGGCGGCGTCGATGATGTCTTCGGCCTCGGCCTCGGCCTCCGCCTCGGCCTCGATCCCATCGTCATCGGACGCGTCCTCAGCGGCCATGTCCTCAGCCGTGTCATCCGTCTCGGCGACAGCCTCTTCCACGATCTCTTCGGCGTCATCCTCAGCCACCGTCTCAGCTTCGAGCTCGGTGGCTTCGTCTGTGATCTGGGTCTCTTCGGCCACGACGTCGGTCGCTTCGACGGTCTCGGCCACCTCTTCTACCGGCGCCTCAACGGGCTCGGTGACATCCACCGCAGCCGGGGCCACCGCTTCAGCCGGAGCTTCCACAGGGGTCTCGGCGTGGGTCTCGACGTAGGTCTCGGCGGGGGGCTCTGCGGGGGCCTCAGCAGCGGGTGCCGCGGCAGGGGCCGGCGACGGTTTCAGAAGAACAGTGTGGCCCTCTGCGCGGGCCTGGACGCCGCGCGCCAGCTCACGCTCTGCGATCCGTGCCAGCACCTCGGCATCGGGCTGCGGCGGTTCCGCGCCAAAATAGCGATCTTCTGCTGCGAGATCCCGAAAATACTCCGCAATCGCCTTCATCGTGTCGAAGCTGTCGTCGAACCCTTCAAGGGTGCACGAGAACGTGCCGTAGGACACTGTCAGGACTTTGCTGTTACCAACCATGGCGATTGCTCACTTATATGTTCGTCTTCCACTGCGTGCCTCCGGCGTAGCATGGCCGCCGACGCCAAGCGGGTCCGAACCGGGGATTTTGTCGTGTATTTTCATGGCGCGTTTATGGTCATTTACCCAGATTAGCAGGATTCGCCCATGTTTCGCCCGATTCAATCGCCTCACACCGCTGTGACCTTGGTGGGTGCGGGGGAGGCTACTGCCGCGCTCCTTAACAGCGCGTTGCGCCATGCCCCCTGCCTTGTGGCTGCCGATGGCGGCGCGCGGCTGGCGCTTGAGGCCGGGCACGAGCCGCATCGCGTGGTGGGCGATTTCGACAGCTCCGCAGATCTTGAGATCGAGGCCGCGCGCCGCCTGCACCGGCCCGATCAGAACTTCACCGATTTCGAGAAATGCCTCGCGGCCACCGAGGCGCCGCTCTTTCTGGGCGTCGGGTTTCTGGGCGGTCGGATCGATCATCAGCTGGCGGCGTTTTCGGCTCTTTTGAAGGAGCCGCGCCCGGTGGTG
>JBCBME010000111.1:0-7499 GCA_039822945.1 Pseudomonadota bacterium | reverse complement strand
TGGGGTTTCCGGGCTACTTCCTCATTGTGGCCGACTTCATCCAGTGGTCGAAGGAGCAGGGGATCCCAGTGGGGCCGGGGCGGGGCTCGGGCGCGGGATCGCTCGTGGCTTACGCGCTCACCATCACGGACCTCGACCCGCTGCGCTACGGCCTCCTCTTCGAGCGCTTCCTCAACCCTGAGCGGATCTCGATGCCGGACTTCGACATCGACTTTTGCATGGACCGGCGGGAGGAGGTCATCCGCTACGTCCAAGAGAAGTACGGCCGCGACAAGGTGGGACAGATCATCACCTTCGGTGCGCTGCTCTCCAAGGCCGCCGTACGCGACGTGGGCCGCGTGCTCCAGATGCCTTACGGGCAGGTGGATCGACTTTCAAAGATGATCCCGGTGGAAGGGGTCAAACCCGTCTCCATCGAAAAGGCGCTCGCAGATGAACCGCGCCTGCGCGAAGAGGCCAAGAACGAGGAGGTGGTGGATCGACTCCTCACCTATGGCCAGCAGGTGGAGGGGCTCTTGCGGAATGCCTCCACCCACGCCGCTGGCGTCGTGATCGGGGACCGCCCGCTTGACGCGCTCGTGCCGCTCTATCAGGATCCGCGGTCTGACATGCCCGCCACGCAGTTCAACATGAAATGGGTGGAACAAGCTGGCCTTGTGAAGTTTGACTTCCTGGGCCTCAAGACCCTCACCGTGATCGAAAACGCGGTGAACCTCATCCGCGAGGGCGGGCGCGATATCCACGTCGCCGCCGATGGCACTGAGCTCTACGAGCCCGCCGAGGGCACCGTGAACGAGATCAACGCGATCCCTCTCGATGACGAGGCCTCTTACAAGCTCTACGCCTCAGGCAAGACGGTCGCGGTCTTCCAGGTGGAAAGCTCAGGCATGATCGACGCGCTCAAGCGCATGAAGCCTGACTGCATCGAGGATATCGTGGCGCTCGTCGCGCTCTACCGCCCGGGCCCGATGGAAAACATCCCGAAGTATTGCGAGGTGAAGAACGGCCTGTCGGAGCGCGAAAACCTTCACTCTACCGTCGATCACATCCTCGACGAGACCCAAGGCATCATCGTCTATCAGGAACAGGTGATGGAGATCGCCCGGCAGATGGCGGGCTACACGCTCGGCGGCGCTGATATGCTGCGCCGCGCGATGGGTAAAAAGATCCAGGAGGCAATGGACGCCGAAAAGCCCAAATTCCTCAGCGGTGCGGCCGAGAACGGCGTCGACAAGGCGAAGGCGGAGGAAACCTGGGCTCTCCTCGACAAATTCGCCAATTACGGCTTCAACAAGTCCCACGCTGCGGCCTACGCAGTGGTGAGCTACCAGACAGCCTGGCTCAAGGCGAACCACCCGGTGGAGTTCATGGCCGGTGTCATGAACTGCGATCTGCATCTCACCGACAAGCTCGCCGTCTATTTCAACGAGGTGAAAAAGACGCTCGCGTTGCCCTACACGCCGCCCTGCGTGAACCGGTCGGAGGCGACATTTACCGTGCGCGAGGGCGCGCTCGTCTACGCGCTGGGCGCGCTGAAGAACGTGGGCGTCGAGGCCATGAAGCTCGTCACCGAGGGCCGCGGCGGCAAACCCTTCGTGACGCTCTTTGACTTTGCGCGTCGGGTCGATCTCAAGCGGGTGGGCAAACGCCCCCTCGAGATGCTGGCCCGCGCCGGGGCGTTCGACGTGCTCGACCCCAACCGCCGCCGTGTGTTCCAGAGCCTCGACGGCCTCGTGGCCTATTCCGCGGCGGTTCATGAACAAAAGACGTCGAACCAAGTGTCGCTTTTCGGTGAGGCGGGGGACGATCTGCCCGAGCCGCGCCTTGCCCCCGTGGACGATTGGCTCCCCGCTGAGCGCCTCGCCGAGGAATTCACGGCCATCGGCTTTTACCTCTCGGGCCATCCGCTTGACGACTACATGGCGCCGCTCAAACGCACCGGCGTCATGACCCTCGACGACATCACCGCCAAGGCGGAGGGCGCGCCGCTCATCGCGAAGATGGCGGGCACGGTGAGCGGTCGGCAGGAGCGCAAGTCCGCGCGGGGCAATCGCTTTGCCTTTGTCCAGCTTTCCGACCCCACCGGAGCCTATGAGGTGACGATGTTTTCGGACACGCTCGAGACCGCGCGCGAGCATCTCGAGTCTGGCTCGAAGGTCGTAGTGCAGGTGGAGGCCACGATGGAGGCCGACCAGCTCAAGCTCCTCGGTCGCTCGGTGACGCCGATCGACAACGCCGTGGCGCAGGCCGGTGCAAGCGGGCTCAAGGTCTTTGTGGAGGATGAGATGGCGGTGCCCTCCGTCGCGCACGTCTTTGCCGCGCTGCCTGACAAGAGCAAGCGGGGGGCGAAGGGGCCGCTGCGCTTCTGCCTTCTAAACCCTGACTTGCCAGGGGAGGTGGAGCTCGATCTTGGTGACGGCTTCCCTGTCTCGCCAGAGGTCAAGTCAGCGCTCAAATCCCTGCCCGGGGTGCTGATGGTTGAAGAGCTCTGATGCGCTGGCTGGCGGTCCTGCTGGTGCTTGCGGCCTGCGCTCCTGCGCCGTCCTCGGTTGAGACGCCAGATCTGCCCGAGGCCGCCGCGCCGCCCCCTGCAACGGACGCGCTGCCTGAGGCCACAGACCTGCCAGCAGCCGAAGAGTTGGGCGAGACGCCCGATCCTGCTGAGGTGCAAGACGAGGCCACGCGGCCGGGGCTCTTCGGACGGGTTCTAGGCCGGTCTCGACGGGAGGCCCAGAGTGAGGCGCCCAGTGTCCCGCCCGTGGCCGAAGCGGCTGAGCTTTCGGAAGAAGAAATGGACGCCGGAGAGGTCGCCCTCCCTGACGAGACGGACGCTCCGGAAGCAGAGCCTGAAGTGGAGCCCGTAGCGGCTCGCAGCGGCTTTTTCGGGCGCGTCTTTCGCGGCAGCGGCGGCGGCACCCGTGCGGCGCTCCCCGCACCCGAAAGCGCGGAAGACCTGCAATACGGTGAGATCATTGCCGTATGCGGCACCCCGCGGCAGGAACTCGGGACCGAAGTGGCCCGATATGCGGGCAGACGCGGGCCTCGGCTCTATGACAGCAACCCAAGCACCGTGGCTTTGCGGCCCCACTACATCACCGGGTTTTCCGATGGCTGCCCGCGGAAGTTTCTGGCCGCGCTCGCGCTCTTTGGCGGGCCTGCCGCCTACGAGGCCTCGCGCCTCTTTGACGAGGACAACCTGCGTGAACCAAGCGAGACAGACCGCGCCTATCGTCGCATCCGCCGGCGGGTCTGCGGAACCCCCGTGGGACAAGACTGCGCGCGAGACCGCTTCCAAAGGCTCGAAGACAACGCTGTCTTTGTCAGCGTTTACCAGCGTTTTGGCACCAATCCCGATTGGGCCGACATGCTCATCTACGAGGGCGAAGTGGTGGCCAAAGACTTCAAGACCATCCGCTGACGGCGCGCGCGTTCCGCTGATTGCCAGTTGCCGAATGCCCGCGTAAAGCCATGTTCGCCGAACGAACGGAGAGGGCACCATGACAACGGGCATCATGATTTGCGGACACGGCAGCCGCGCGAAAATCGCCGAGGAAGAATTCGGCCTTTTGGCCAAGGGGCTGCGCGCCCGCTACTCGGACACGCCGGTGGAATTTGGCTTTCTCGAGTATTCGGCACCTAACATCCACATGGGGCTCGACCGGCTGCGCGACGCCGGTGTCACGCGCATTCTGGCCGTGCCCGGCATGCTTTTTGCCGCGACCCACGCGCGCAACGATATCCCCTCGGTGCTTACCACCTATCAGGAGAAAAACCCGGGCCTCACCGTCAGCTACGGGCGTGAGCTTGGCCTTCACCCGCAGATGATTGCCGCGTTTCAGGCGCGCATCCTCGAGGCGCTCGGTGTGAGCCACGTCCATGACGGCGATCTCTACGACACGATGCTCGTCGTCGTGGGGCGTGGGACGTCAGATACGCTCGCCAATGCTGAGGCCGCGCGCCTCACGCGGATCGTGGCCGAGAACATGGGCTTTGGCTGGTCTGAGACGGTCTATTCGGGCGTGACCTACCCCTCCGTGGGTCGGGGGCTCGAGATGGCGCTCAAGTTGGGCTATAAGCGGATTGTCGTAGCGCCTTATTTCCTCTTCTCGGGCCGCCTGATTGACCGGATCTACGCCTATGTGGATCGCGTGGCCGCGACCGTGCCAGATGTGACATTCCTCAAGGCGCATTACCTCGCCGATCAGGCGCATGTGATCGACACCTTCATGGAGCGGATCTCAGAGGCTGAGACCGGCGTGATGACCGATGATCGGGATCTCATGGCTTCCTTCAAGGAGCGGCTCGCGCGGGGGGAGGTGGATGTGCACCACCACCATGCGGAATACCGCGACCCTCTCGATGATGAGGCGGGTGGCGGCGCGGATCATGACCACAGCCATGATCACGACCATGACCACGGTCACAGCCACGATCATGGGCATCACCATCATCACGGTCACGGTCACGGGCATGGGCATGGGCACGGGCACTCCCACGGGGTCTACCGCCACATCGCGCACCCGAACGGCCCGCGCACCATGATCGACGAGGGCGTGTGCTGCTGCTTCATGAGCCAGTTCCCGCAGGAGGTGATCGACGAGGAGCGCGCCGCACGGGGAACAACGCCGCTCACCGTGGCGGACGTCCACGGCTAGCGCCGCAGCAGACCCGGCAAGCTCAGTAGTGGGGCGGGCGCTCGTCTCCGAAGATCGCCCCACCGCCGCCCTCGGCCTCCCGCGCGGCCTCGCGCTCAAGCAGGATCTGGACCTTCCCGCGCAGCGCGCTGAGCTCGCGATCCTGGCGCGCGACCACCTCGCTCAGATCGTCGACAATCCGCTCCAGATGGGCGAGCTTTTCTTCCAATTTGTCCATGCCTCGTCATGACCCGCCGCGCGGGGTTTGCCAAGGCGCACGCGCACCGCTATTGGCTGCGGGCGCTGGAGGATATGATGGCCAAACAGAAGAAAGCCCCCCGCCCCAAGGCCCAGACGCCAAAGGGGTTTCGCGACTATTTCGGAGCCGAGGTCACAGACCGCGCTGCGATGCTCAGCGCGATTGCGGAGGTTTATCATCTTTACGGGTTTGACGCGCTGGAGACCTCTGCCGTGGAGACGGTGGAGGCGCTGGGCAAGTTCCTCCCCGATGTGGATCGCCCCAATGAGGGCGTCTTCGCCTGGCAGGAAGACGACAGCGACTGGGTCGCTCTGCGCTATGACATGACGGCACCGCTCGCGCGCGTTTACGCGCAGTACCGCAATGACTTGCCCACGCCCTATCGCCGCTACGCGATGGGCCCGGTCTGGCGCAATGAAAAGCCGGGGCCCGGACGATATCGCCAGTTTTATCAATGCGATGCGGATACGGTGGGCACGGCCTCCACGGCTGCCGACGCCGAGATCTGCGCGATGCTTGCCGACACGCTGGAGCACGTGGGCATCCCGCGCGGCGACTACATCGTGCGCGTCAACAACCGCAAAGTGCTCAACGGTGTGATGGAAGTCGCGGGCCTCGGCGGCGAAGACAAGGCGCCCGAGCGCGGCATCGTGCTGCGCGCCATCGACAAGCTCGACCGCCTCGGCACGAACGGCGTGCGCGCGCTTTTGGGCGAAGGCCGCAAGGACGAGAGCGGTGACTTCACCAAGGGCGCAGGCCTCGCCGCCGAACAAATTGAAACGGTGCTTCGCTTCGCAAACGCCGAAGAAATCATGCGGCGGCAGCTCTTTGCATCTAGTGAGGCAACGGGGGAGCCGTGGGAACCTGACTATAATCACGACGGCGACAATGTTGCGTCTTCGTTTGAGCCGGTTTGGTCGAAGGTTTTCGGTGCGGACAAATACACCTATGCGCGAAACGAGTTCACGCTCAACTATCTTTCCGAGTTAGTGGAAGGATCAAACATTGGAGCGGAAGGCGTACGTGAGCTCGGCGAAATTGCAGATTTGCTGAATGCCGCGGGTTATGGGCCTGATAGAATTTTCATTGATCCCTCTGTCGTGCGGGGGCTCGGCTATTACACCGGCCCGGTCTACGAGGCGGAGCTCACCTTCGACGTCCAGAACGAGAAGGGGCAGACGGTTCAGTTCGGCTCCGTGGCGGGTGGCGGGCGCTATGACGATCTCGTCAAGCGCTTCACCGGGCAGGAAGTGCCCGCGACCGGCGTCTCCATCGGTGTCGACAGGCTTTTGGCCGCGCTCCGCGCCAAGGGGCGCATGTCGTCTGAGGCGGAAGGGCCCGTGGTCGTCACCGTCATGGATCGCGCGCGCATGGCCGACTACCAGGCACTGGTGGCAGAGCTTCGCGGCGCGGGCATCCGGGCAGAGGTTTATCTCGGCAACCCCAAGAACTTCGGCAACCAGATGAAATACGCCGACAAACGCGGCGCGGGCATCGCCATCATTGAAGGCGAGGACGAGCACGCGCGGGGCGTCATTCAGCTGAAAGATCTTATCGCTGGCGCCGAGATCGCCAAGGAGGCGAGCCTCGAGGAATGGAAGGCGCGCCCGAGCCAGATCGAGGTGCCACGCGGTGATCTCGTGGCCGAGGTCAAAAAGATGCAGCAGGCTCAGCGTGGCTGACACGACGCGGGCCGTCACCGCCGACCTCCTTGCGCGCTTCGAGGCGCTGGGCGCGCAGCGGATCGAGGCGGATATCCTGCAGCCCGCGGGCACGCTCCTCGATCTCTACGGCGAGGACATCCGCGCGCGCGCCTACACCACGCAGGATCCCCTGCGCGGCGAGCAAATGCTTCGGCCCGATTTCACCGTACCGGTCGTCGAGATGCACATGGCCAGCCGCGCCGAACCTGCTCGCTACACTTATGCCGGCACGGTCTTTCGGCGGCAGGAGCGGGATGACGGACGCCCAAGCGAGTACGAGCAGGTGGGCTATGAGGTCTTTGATCGCTCAGACCCTGCACGGGTAGAAGCGGAGCTCTTTGCGGCCTTTCACGCAGCGCTTGCGCCGCTGAAGCTGCGGGCCGTGACGGGTGACATGGCGATCCTGCGCGCGGCAGTCGCAAACCTAGAGACGACCGAGCACCGGCGCGCCGCACTTCTCCGGCACCTGTGGCGTCCGGCACGGTTTCGTGCCCTCCTTGATCGCTTTTCCGCGCCCGCGCCCGCGCCTGGGCCGCAGAGCCCCGATACAGGGCCCGAGATCGGGTTGCGCACGATGGCCGATGTCGCGGATCGCCGCGCGCGCATGGAAGCAGATGCCGCTGCGCCGCGCTTGTCCGCCGACCAGCGGGCCGCTCTTGAGGCGCTGATGGCGATCGCCGCGCCCCTGCCGGACGCGGCCCGTCTGCTGGAGGAAGCGGCCAGCGCGCTTCCGGGCCTCAGCGCCCCGATTGCGGGGATCACAGCGCGGATCGGGGCTTTTGAGCAGGTCGGCATTGATCCGGCGACGCTCGATTTCGAGGTCACCTACGGGCGCACCTCGATGGAGTATTACGACGGGTTTGTCTTTGGCTTCACCGCGCAGGGCCTGCCGCCGGTGGCCAC
>JBCBME010000110.1:0-7502 GCA_039822945.1 Pseudomonadota bacterium | reverse complement strand
GCCGAGTGTGGCGCGCAGTGTGTCGAGGATCTCCATGGCGTGGGACAAAACCCTGCGCTTGGCGGCGGCGCAAGCGCCAATTCCGGCTTGACGCCCCCGGGGCCGCAGCCTATTCCGCCGCTCCATGGCGCGGTAGCTCAGCTGGTTAGAGCGCTCGACTCATAATCGAGAGGTCGGGAGTTCAAGTCTCCCCCACGCCACCACTCTTCAATTGGTATTGATCGTGCGGGACGGACCTCTTTCTCGCTGCGCTCGAAATTCGACCCGCCCACCCGAATCCTTATGGGCGATCTAGCGGATGCGGTTGCGGACGCGGTCGCGCATGGGCGGCAGGCCGAACTGTTCCTTGTAGGCGCGGCTGAAATGGACGGGACTTGTGAAGCCGCAGGCCGTAGCGATCTCGGGCATGGGCGCGGCGGAGCGGGTGACCATCTCGCGCGCGCGATCAAGCCGGAGCATCCTGTAGTATTGGTTGGGCGAGCGGCCTGTATGGCTGCGGAACAGCCTCTCCAGCTGACGCTGGGAGAGCTTTGTTTTGCGGGCAAGATCGGGAACGCTGAGGGATTGATCGAGGGCCCCGCGCATCAGATCGATGGACCGCAGGAGCGGCGCGGGCATGCCCTCGCCCAGAGGGGTCTGCGTCCCGCCTGTGAGCGCGGTGTCGCCAGCACGCGGTGGCGGGGCGATCAGGCTGTCGCGCACGGCGCGCATGAGGTCGGCGTCGTGGCGCTCGGCGAGGACAGCGAGGATGAGATCGAGAGCTGCCGCGCCGCCCACGCAGGTCCGAACTTGCCCGGACGTATCAAAGAGATCGCCCGAGAGCCCCACCGAGCGATACCGGCGGATGAAATCGCGCGCATAGGCGGGCGAGATGCAGGCGGGCCGGTCCAGCAGGCCGCCATCGGCAAGCGGCACGGCGCCGGTCTCAAGGCCGATGATGAGGTTGCCCTGACGTTTCCAGTAGCGCAGGTGCTTGGCCAAGGGGGCTCCATTGGCCTCCGCGGGTGCATCGCCCAGCGAGACGATGACTATGTCGTTGCTGCTTTTGAGCATGTCGACGTCTTCGGTCTCGAGGCTGGGGCCTTGGCGGCTCTCGACGGAGCCCCCTGTCTTGGACACGTAGAGAAGCCGGTAGCGCGGCTCAGTGTCGAGGGCGTTCAGCGCCTCCAGCGCATCGGTGACGAGCAGAGTGGTCGTAAGATTAAAGCCGGGAGAAAGGAATATTGTGACATCCATGACGTCAACCTGATCTGAATTCACACGCAACGTCTCGCGCGTCACGCTGCGTTGCAGCATGACACGTTTTGAGACGTTCGCAAAATGGATTCAGTCAGGACACGCCACGTCAGGCGCGACCAGCGCCTCCGCCGATGGAAATTGCAACATTTTTCGTCTGTACGTAGTTGAAGAGCGCCTCACGCCCCTTTTCGCGCCCGTAGCCCGATTGTCCGTAGCCGCCAAAGGGCGTTTCCACCCCGCCAGCGAACCACTCATTGACGTAGATCTGCCCGGCGCGCAGCTGTTGGGCGTCGCGCATGGCCTGGTCGAGGTTCTTGGTGAAGGTGCCCGCGACGAGGCCGTAGGGCGTGCCGTTGGCGATGGCCATAGCCTCCTCGGGGGTGCGGAACTTCATCACCGAGACGACGGGGCCAAAGATCTCTTCCTGCGCGACTTCCATGTAGGGGGTGACGCCGGTGAGCACGGTAGGCTCCATGAAGCTGCCCTCGTTGTTCAGGGGCCGTCCGCCGGTGACGATGGTGGCGCCCTCCTTTTGAGCACCGGCCACGAGGCCTACGGCGCGGTCGCGCTGCTTGTGGGAAATCATCGCGCCCATATTGGCGCCGAATTCCGGCCGCTCGATCCCGGGCCCGACGGAGAGGGATTTGGCGAGTGCGGAGATGTTTTCCACCACCTCGTCATGGCGGCTTTCGTGGACGATCACGCGCGACATCGCGGAGCAGACCTGACCCGAGTTGAAGTAGATCCCCCAACGGACATTGCCGGTGAAGCCGTCGATATCGGCGTCCTCATGGACGATCGCGCCAGATTTGCCACCAAGCTCCAGCACGCAAGGCGCGAGGATGTCGGCCGCAGCGCGGGCAATGGTCTGGCCCGTCTGCACCGAGCCCGTAAAGACGACCTGGCGCACATCGGGGTGGGACGTGAGCGCTGCACCCGCCACGTGGCCGTAGCCGCACACGATGTTGAGTGCGCCGGGTGGAAAGCCTGCAGCCTCTGCGGCATGGGCGTAGATGTAGGAGGAGCAGGGGCAGATCTCCGAGCTCTTCACCACCACGGTGTTGCCCGTAGCGAGAGCTGCAGAGATAGAGCGCGCCGCCATCTCCACCGGGTAGTTCCAGGGGATGATCTGGGCCGACACGCCATAGGGCTCATAGGCGGTGAAGTCGTAGTATTTCGACCCGAGGGGGATTGACTTGCCTTCCACCGTATCAGCCTGATTGCCGTAATACTCGAAATAGCGCGCAGTGCCGCGGATCTCCTGTTTGGCTTCCCAGAGCGGCTTGCCCTGTTCGAGCGTCAAAAGCTCCGCCACCTCGTCAAGATGCTCGAGGATATAGCGGCCCATGGCCTGAACCATGCGGCCCCGCTCCACAGGGCGCACAGAGGTGAGCGCACCGCTCTGATGGACCCGTTTGGCAGCCGCCACGGCGCGGGCCACGTCGGCGGCATCCGCCATGGCGTGCTTGGCAAGATGGCCCCCGGTGCCCGGGTTGATCACGTCGATCGTGCCGTCGCCCCCATCGACCCACTGCCCGTCGATGTAGTTCTGGTAGTACTCTTTCAGGGCCATGGGGCTCTCCTATTCACTGAAGCGCGTGACGACGTGGACGCCGGTGGTGGCGTAGCTGTCCATGCCTTCAAACACGCTCTGCACATCGCTCAGGGCGATGTGGTCCACGATGAGGGGGGTGAGGTCAAGCCGCCCGTCCTCGATGAGCTTGAGCAGCGGGGGAAATTCGGCCGCGCCTAGCCCGCGCATCCCGTGGAGCGAGAGCTGCCGCGCGTAGACCAGCTCAAGAAGGGGGAGGGGGACGGTCTCGTGCACGCCCGTTGGCATGCCGATCTGCACTTGCCGCCCGAGCTTTCGCAAGGACCTGAGCGAGGCTTCAAACGTGGCCGATATGCCAAGCGCATCAAGTGCCACATGAGCCCCACCGCCGGTGATCTCGAGGAGCTCAGAAAGCTGGCCTGCGTCAAGCACGACGTCGGCGCCCAGCTGTTTTGCCATGGCCCGCGCGGTCACGGAGGGATCGATCCCGATGGTCCGCGCGCCGAGCGCCCGAGCAATCAGAAGCGCTGAAAGGCCCACGCCACCGCAGCCGTGAATCGCGACCCATTCGCCCGGGCGGATCTGCGCGCGGTCGATCAGGGCGCGCCAGGCGGTCGTGACGCGGCAGCCCATGGCGGCGGCGACGTCAAAGGGGATCGCATCAGGCAGGGGCACGGCGTTGAAATCCGCCGCCCGGATCGCAAGACGCTCTGCAAAAGCGCCCGGTCCGTGAAAGCCAGGGCAATACTGCGCCGCGCAAATCGTGGCGCGGCCCGCCCGGCAATCGGGGCAGTCGCCGCAGCTCAGGATGAATGGGGCGGTGACGCGCTGCCCCGGCGCAAGGCGGCTCTCCTTGCCCACCTCGACGACCGTGCCTGCGTATTCGTGGCCCATAATATGCGGCAGGCTCACCGGATCGCCGCCCGTCCAGGAATGGTGATCTGAGCGGCAGACTCCGCAGGCCGCAACCTCGATCACCACGCCATCCTCGGGGCAGGCGGGGTCGGCCACATCCTCGATGGTGAGCGCGCCGCGCACCTCGTGCATCATGAGTGCTTTCATGTCTTTCCCCCCGCTTGTGAGGCGCACACTTTCGCAACCGCGCGGGACGCGCTAGCCCTTCACCGACGAAAAGGAGCCTGAAATGATCCCCAAGACGATGCGCGCGATTGTTCTGAAGCGCCACGGCGGCCTCGATGCCCTCGAGTTCGAGCCCGCTTGGCCCGTCCCTGAGATCGGCCCGGAGGAGGTTCTGATCAAGGTTGCGGCCTGCGGGATGAACAACACCGACGTCAACACGCGTGCGGGCTGGTATTCCAAGAGCGTGACCGAGGCGACGACCGGCGGCGCTTATGAGAGCCTCGATTCGGAAGAGGACAACACATGGGGTGGGGCGGGCATCCAGTTTCCGCGCATTCAGGGGGCCGATGTCTGCGGCCATGTCGTGGCGGTGGGGGCTCAGGCCGATGCCGCGCTCATGGGCTGCCGTGTCATCACCGACAACTGGCTGCGCGACTGGAACGATCCGCTCAACATGCACAAGACGGGCTATTTCGGCTCAGAGGCCGATGGTGGCTACGCCGAATACACCAAGACGCACTGGCGCAACGTGGCCGCCATTGAGAGCGATCTGAGCGATGCCGAGCTCGCGACGTTCTCTTGCTCTTACACCACCGCTGAGGGGATGCTCGCTCGGGCGGAGGTCTCAGCCTCCGACACTGTGCTCGTGACCGGGGCCTCAGGCGGCGTGGGCGGCGCGCTCATCCAGCTGGCCAAACGGCGCGGGGCGCGTGTCGTGGCGCTCGCCAGCGAGGCCAAGCATGCCGATGTCGCCCGCTGTGGCCCTGATGCGATCCTGCCGCGCGCGCCGGAAAACCTAGGCCAAGCGCTGCAAGGGGCCATCGGCCAAAGCACCGTCACGGTCGTGGCCGACATCGTGGCAGGCCCCTATTTCGGCACCCTCATCGACGTGCTCGACCGCGGCGGTCGCTACACGACCTCAGGCGCGATTGCGGGCCCCATCGTCGATCTCGACGTGCGCAGTCTTTATCTCAAGGACCTCACCTTCACCGGCTCCACCGTCGTGCGGCCCGAGATCTTCCAAGACCTCGTGCGCTACATCGAGGCCGGAGATCTGACGCCCATGCTCGCCGCCACCTACCCGCTGGAGGACTTCCACGCAGGCCAGCAGGCCTTCATCGACAAGACGCATACCGGCAACATCGTCGTGGTGCCGTGAGCCTTAGAAGTTGTCCTTCCGCGTCCTGAGCGCGGAGAAAACGGCCGCATCCTCGACCCCCTCCAGCCCCAGATGGGCGCGCAGCTCCGCATCGCCGTAGCGCAGGAAGGGGTTCGTGGCGAATTCTGCGGCCATGGTCGTGGGCAGCGTGGGTGTGCCCGCCATGCGCAGCGCCTCCACTTGCTTGGCGCGGGCCTGAAGCGCCGCGTTGCCCGGATCGACTGCGAGCGCAAAGGCCGCATTCGCCGCCGTGTATTCGTGCCCGCCATAGACGACCGTTTCTGCCGGAAGCTCGGCCAGCCGCGCCATGCTCTGATACATCTGCTGGTGGGTGCCCTCGAACACGCGCCCGCAGCCCATCGCAAAAAGCGTGTCCCCGGTGAAGATCACCGCGTCGCTTCGCAGGTGGTAGTTGATCATGTCGAGCGTGTGGCCCGGCGTGTGCACCGCCACGATCCGCGTCTCGCCCAATGCAAAGCCATCGCCATCGGTGACGGTGCGGTCAAAGGCAAAGCTCTTACCCCCCTTGTAGCCCGGCCCCGTCACGGCGCAGCCTGTTGCCGCGCGCACTTCCTCCAGCCCGTCGGTGTGATCGTGGTGCCAGTGCGTGATCCAGAGATCGCTCAGCGTCCAGCCGGTGGCTTTGAGAGCCTCAAAGACGGCGCCGGCCTCGCCAGCATCCACGCAGGCGGTGCGCCCCGTGGCCTCGTCATGGACCAGCACGCCGTAATTGTCGCTCAGATAGGGGAATTGGTGAAAGCGGGCGGCCATGGTCTCTCCTTCGTGGGCTTGATTGACTTTCACCTAGCCCCACGCTTTCCCTCCGTCGAGGGAGACTGGCCATGGCAGCACAATGGGATTTCTGGATCGACCGGGGCGGCACGTTCACCGATATCGTGGCCAAGGCACCGGACGGGCGGCTTTTGTCCCACAAGCTCCTCTCTGAAAATCCGGAGCGCTACGCCGATGCCGCCGTGCAGGGGATCCACGATCTCATTGGCTCGGATGCGCTGCCGGATGGCGCGATCGGGGCCGTCAAGATGGGCACGACAGTGGCCACGAACGCACTGCTCGAGAGGAAGGGGGACCCTGTTCTGCTTCTGATCACGCAGGGGTTCGGCGACCTCCTGAGGCTCGGCTACCAGAACAGGCCCGATCTTTTCGCGCTCGAGATCAAGCGGCCCACGCCGATCTACGACCGCGTCGAAGAGATCCCGGAGCGTCTGGATGCCGAGGGTGGCGTGGTGCATCCGCTCGACGAGGCCGCCGCAGAGGCCGCGCTCAGGGCCGCCTATGAGGCGGGGCTGCGCGCCGTGGCCATCGCCTTCATGCATGCTCACATCAACCCCGATCACGAGGCCCGCGTGGCGGCCATCGCCCGCCGCATTGGCTTCACCCAGATCAGCACGAGCCACGAGGTGTCCCGCCTCTCAAAGCTTGTGGCGCGGGGCGACACCACGGTCGTCGACGCCTATCTGAGCCCGAAGCTGCGCCGCTATGTCGATCAGGTGGCGGGTGCGCTCGATCTCGGCCGCGCCACCGGCGCGCTTCTCTTCATGCAGTCAAACGGCGGCCTCGCGGACGCCGCCCAGTTTCAGGGGAAGGACGCGATCCTTTCCGGCCCCGCCGGTGGGATTGTGGGCATGGTGGAAACCGGTCGCGCAGCGGGCTTTGAGCACCTCATCGGCTTTGACATGGGCGGGACATCCACGGATGTGAGCCACTTTGCGGGCCTCTATGAGCGCAACTTAGAGACCGAGGTCGCCGGTGTCCGGATGCGCGCGCCCATGATGGACATCCACACCGTGGCGGCGGGCGGTGGCTCCATCTGCACTTACCGCGATGGTCGCTTTCAAGTGGGGCCCGAAAGCGCGGGCGCCGATCCCGGGCCTGCCGCCTACCGCCGGGGCGGGCCGCCCACGGTGACCGATTGCAATGTTGTCCTGGGCAAGCTCAACCCCGACCACTTCCCCGAAGTCTTCGGGCCCGATGGCGATGCGCCCCTCGATCTTGCCGCCGCGCGCGCCACCCTTGCGCCTCTGGCAGAGGCCGCTGGCATGGGCGTCGAAGAGGCCGCGGAAGGCTTTCTCCGGATCGCCGTCGACAATATGGCCAACGCCATCAAGAAGATCAGTGTCGAGCGCGGGCATGACGTGTCGGGCTATACGCTGCAGAGCTTCGGTGGGGCAGGGGGGCAGCATGCCTGCCTCGTCGCCGATGCACTGGGCATGGCCCGGGTGATGATCCATCCGCTTGCGGGCGTGCTATCCGCCTACGGCATGGGGCTTGCCGATATCCGCGTCATCAAGGAAGCGCAGGTGGATACCACCCTGAGCGAGACGGCGCGTGCTGAGGCGCTCATCGCGCGGCTGACCAGAGAGGCCGATGCAGAGGTGCGTGCGCAGGGCGCGGCCTCGGTCGAGGTGCTGCCGCGCGCGCATCTCAGGTACAAGGGCGCACACCAGTCCCTCG
>JBCBME010000109.1:0-7535 GCA_039822945.1 Pseudomonadota bacterium | reverse complement strand
CGGCTCGCACCGTTTGTAAGGTCCCCCGACGAAACCAGGGGGTCTCATGTCAGTCACGCCGATGATGGCGCAATACCTCGAGATCAAGGCAGCGCACGAAGGCGCGTTGCTGTTCTATCGCATGGGCGATTTCTACGAGCTCTTCTTCAACGATGCGGTCGCGGCGGCGGCAGCGCTCGATATCTCGCTGACCAAACGTGGCAAGCATCTGGGCGCGGACATCCCGATGTGCGGTGTGCCCGTTCACGCGGCCGAGGGCTATCTCCACACCCTCATTCGCAAAGGGTTTCGGGTGGCGGTGGGCGAACAGCTCGAAAGCCCGGAGGAGGCAAAGAAACGCGGCTCAAAGTCGGTGGTCAAACGGGGGGTCGTACGGCTCGTCACACCCGGAACGCTCACAGAAGACAGCCTGCTTGAGGCACGGTCGAACAACTTTCTCGCAGCCTTTGCGATGGTGCGGGACGAAGGCGCGCTAGCCTGGGTCGATGTCTCGACCGGAGCAATGCGCGTGAGCCCCTGCCCGCGTGTGAAACTCGGCCCAATGTTGGCGCGGCTTGGGCCGTCGGAAGTTTTGCTGAGCGAGGCGTTTTTCGCCGAATTAGAGCCTATCATCAGCGAAATGAACGCGACGGCGACAGAGATGGTGCGCGGCGCGTTTGACAGCGACCAAGCAGATAGTCTCGGCAAGCGCATCTTTGGCGTGGCCTCGCTCGATGTCTTCGCGCCCTTCGCTCGGGCGGAGAAGGGCGCCATGGGCGCGCTCCTCAGCTATCTTGAACTCACGCAAAAGGGGAAGCTCCCGACGCTGCGCGCGCCCGTGCGGGAGCTTGAGACACAGAGCGTGGAGATCGATGCGGCGACCCGAGCAAGCCTCGAGCTCACACGCGCGATGTCTGGCGGCCGCGGTGGATCACTCCTCGCCACAATCGACAAGACCGTGACGGCGCCGGGGGCGCGGATGCTGGAACAGCGCATCGCCTCCCCCTCGCGCGACATGGACGTCATCCGTCAACGGCTCGATGAAACAGAGACCCTCTTGTCAGATCCTCAGCTACGTGCCGATCTCCGTGAGGCGTTTCGCAATCTCCCTGATCTCGACCGCGCGCTGTCCCGCCTTGCGCTTGAGCGTGGTGGCCCGCGTGATCTGTCGATGGTGGCACGTGGCATCGCAGCCGCGGCCCAGACAGCAACTCTGCTCGATGGAAAATCCGAGACACTCCAGAGCTACGTGGCCCCTCTCACAGCTTTGGGCACACTTTCCGAGATGCTCGATGACGCGCTTGTTGCAGAACCCCCCCTCCTTGCACGGGACGGCGGCTTTGTCGCGCAGGAGTATGACGCAGAGCTCGATGAGCTACGGGTTCTCCGGGACGAAGGCCGCGGCGTCATTGCCTCCATGCAGGCGCAATATGCAGAACACGCGGGCGTCCCCTCGCTCAAGGTGAAGTACAACAACGTCCTGGGCTACTTCATCGAGACGACCGCAACGCATGCCGAAAGGATGCTGAGCGCACCACTCTCAGAGACGTTCATTCACCGACAGACAACAGCGAATGCCGTGCGGTTCACAACCGTTGAGCTCTCTGAACTCGAAACGAAAATCCTGAGCGCAGGCCAGGAAGCGATCGCAATCGAGTTGCGCGTTTTTGGCCAGCTTAGAGACGCTATTTGCGCCGATGCAGAGCCTATAACCGAGCTATCTGACGCGGTGGCCACGCTTGATATCGCCTCAAGCCAGGCTGACCTTGCGGCGCGTTGGAGCTGGTCACGGCCCGTGATGACCGAGGGCCACGACTTTGACATCGAGGCCGGACGCCACCCGGTTGTGGAGGCGGCACTCGACGCAAGCGCCGAGAGCTTTGTGGCCAATGACTGCACTTTGTCGGACGCGCGTATGTGGCTCCTGACAGGGCCCAACATGGCGGGCAAATCCACATTTCTGCGGCAGAACGCGCTGATCGCTCTCCTTGCACAGATCGGATCCTACGTGCCAGCACGCCGCGCGCGCATCGGGCTGGTGAGCCAGATCTTCAGCCGCGTGGGCGCGTCTGATGACCTCGCGCGCGGGCGCTCGACCTTCATGGTGGAGATGGTGGAGACGGCCGCCATCCTGAACCAGGCAGATGACCGTGCGCTCGTTATCCTCGATGAAATTGGGCGCGGAACCTCGACGTATGACGGGCTCTCGATCGCATGGGCTTCGCTCGAGCACCTCCACGACGTAAATCACTGCCGCGCGCTCTTTGCCACGCACTACCACGAGATGACGGCGCTCTCAGCCAAGCTTGATAGTGTCGAAAACGCGACCGTGGCCGTGAAAGAGCACGAGGGCGAGGTGATCTTTCTTCATGAGGTGCGCAAGGGGACGGCGGACCGCAGCTATGGCGTTCAGGTGGCAAAGCTGGCGGGTCTTCCACCGCCGGTGATCGCGCGGGCAAAAGTGGTGCTAGAGGCCCTTGAAAAGGGAGAGCGCGACGGAGGCGGAACACGGGCCGCCCTTATTGACGACCTCCCGCTCTTCGCGGCGAGCCCGCTACCAGCGGCCACCGGCGCACCGTCGCAGGTGGAAGAGCGATTGGGGGAGATTCTTCCCGACGAGATGAGCGCCAAGGAGGCGCTCGACCTCGTCTACGAACTCAAAGCCCTGCTGAAAGCTAAACCCTAGCTGAGACAGCCCAGAAGATCAGCTTGCCGGCATGGACGAGACGCCCACCTGGGCAGGACGCAGCAAGCGGTCGTGAAGCATGAAGCCCTCAGCGGCCACCTGAATGATCTCGCCAGCTTTCGTTCCCGGCACGGGTGCCTCGAACATCGCCTGATGGTGCTGTGGGTCGAATTTATCGCCAACTTCGGGCGAAATTGGCTCGATCCCATGCTTTTTGAACGTGTTGATGAGCTCGCGCATCGTAAGCTCAACGCCCTCAAGCAGAGCTGCGTTCGCGTCCCCCTCGGCGTCGCTCGTGGCCGCCAATGCACGCTTCATGTTGTCATAAACGGGGAGCAGATCGCGTGCGAGTTTAGAACCGCCGTAGTTCTCTGCCTCACGCCGATCCCGATCTGACCGCTTCCGGGCATTTTCGGCGTCCGCCAGCGCACGCATGAATTTGTCATGGAGCGAATCCCGCTCAGCCTTGAGAGCCTCGAGCTCGTTCGCCTCTTCTGCGGCCTCTTCAGCCGCGGCTTCCACGATATCCTCTTCGATCTCGCCGGTGGCTTCGTCGATGTCGTCCAAAAAATCGTCCAGGCTGTCTTTCTTCGCCATGTTATTCCCTCACCCTCGGTCAGAAAGCGCCCGACCGACGAGCTCTGCTGTATAATTCACGATGGGCACGATACGCCCGTAGTTCAGCCGGGTCGGCCCGATAACGCCGACCGCGCCGATCACCTTACGATCAGCGTTCATATAAGGGGAGACCACCAAAGAGGAACCCGAAAGTGAAAAGAGTTTGTTTTCTGAACCGATGAAAATTCGGACGCCCTGCCCCTCTTCAGTGAGGTCGAGAAACTGCGCGATGTCACGCTTGCGTTCGAGATCGTCAAAGAGCGTTTTGATGCGGGCAAGATCGGTCTCGTCGCCCTGCGTGAGCAAGTTGGCGCGGCCCCGCACGATGAGCCGCTCGTGCTGGGCACCCTCGTTGTCCCAGACAGCAACACCACGCTCCACCAGCGCGTGCGCCAGCACGTCGATCTCTCTGCGTCGCGCAGTGATTTCCGTGCCCACGGCGGATTGCAGATCGGTCAAAGTGCGACCCTGTGCCAGCGCATTCAGGAAGTTGGCGGCTTCCCGCATGGAGCTTGGCGTTTGACCCGGCGGCGGTGTGAAAACACGGTTTTCCACCTCCCCATCCGCAAAGACGAGAACCACGAGCGCGCGGTCCGGAGCGAGCGAAACAAACTCGATATGCTTGATCGGGGCCTCTTGTTTCGGCGCCAAAACAAGGCTCGCGCCCTGGGTCATGCCAGAAAGCGCTCCGCCGATACGATCGAGGATCGCGGGAACATCGCCTTTATCCCCCAGAGTGGCATCGAGCTGAGTACGATCCTCCGCGCCGAGCTGATCCACCTCGAGGATGCCGTCGACAAAGAGCCTCAGGCCGAGTTCGGTTGGGATGCGGCCGGCCGAGACGTGAGGGCTATGGAGGAGGCCCATGAATTCGAGATCCTGCATGACGTTGCGGATCGTGGCGGCTGACACCTTTTCAGAGAGGAACCGGGTAAGTGTCCTGGAGCCCACAGGCTCCCCCGATGCGATGTAGCCCTCCACGACGCGACGGAACACCTCGCGGGTGCGATCATTCATGTCAGAGAAGAGCGCGTCGCGGTCTTGCATGCGGCCTCATTCACCAATTGCGCTGTCCAGGAAACGAACCCGGGCTTGCGTTTACCCAATACGCACGTTTTAGACGAAAATAAGCGTGCCAGGGCGAAAGGAAAAGAACATGAGACCGTCGGGACGAGCAACCAACGAACTGCGGGACGTCAGTTTCGAGATTGGCACAACAAAACACGCAGAGGGCAGCTGCCTCATCAAGATGGGCGACACCCATGTTCTGTGCACGGCTTCGCTGGAAGAGCGGGTCCCACCCTTTCTCAAGGGCTCTGGCCTTGGCTGGGTGACGGCCGAGTACGGTATGCTGCCCCGCGCTACGCACACGCGGATGCGGCGTGAAGCCAAGAACGGCCAATCCGGAAGAACACAAGAAATTCAAAGGCTTATTGGTCGCTCACTCCGCGCTGGTGTGGATCGGGTCGCCCTTGGCGAGCGGCAGATCAGCATCGATTGCGATGTGCTTCAGGCCGACGGCGGCACGCGGTGCGCTTCGATCACGGGCGCTTGGGTCGCGCTCCGCCTCGCGGTGAACAAGCTCATGAAGGCCGGAGACGTCATCAGCGACCCTCTCGTGGATCCCATCGCTGCGGTAAGCTGCGGCATCTATGCGGGGCAGCCGGTGCTCGATCTTGATTACAACGAAGATAGCGAAGCGGGTGTGGACGGAAACTTCGTGATCACGGGCAGCGGTAAGTTTGTTGAGCTTCAAATGTCTGCGGAAGGCTCAACTTTTTCCCGATCCCAAATGGATGATTTGATCGATCTTGCGACCCAAGGGGTGAACCGCCTGGTGGCAGCCCAGCAGGCGGCTGTCTCCTAGAGATGGGACGGAAGCTCACTGAACCAAAGCTGGTTTTGGCCTCCCACAACGCGGGCAAGCTGCGGGAGATTTCCGGGCTCCTGGCCCCTTACGGGAAAGCCATTGTTTCTGCCGGTGACTTGGGTCTCCCGGAACCAGAAGAGACGGAAGACACGTTTGCAGGCAACGCGCGGATCAAGGCGCATGCAGCGGCACAAGCATCAGGGCTGCCGGCGTTGTCCGATGATAGTGGCCTCTTGGTCGATGGTCTTAATGGGGCCCCGGGCGTATACACGGCTGATTGGGCTGAAACAGAGAAGGGTCGGGATTTCTCAATCGCGATGAACCGCGTCCATCGAGAGCTCACAGAACTCGGCGTTGAGCAACCTTGGATCGCAGCATTCAACTGCACACTATGTCTCGCTTGGCCGGATGGCGAGGATCAGATATTTGAGGGTCGTGTTCCGGGAACTCTGACCTGGCCACCGCGTGGCACGCATGGCTTCGGGTTTGATCCGATGTTTGTGCCGTCAGGGCACGACCGCACGTTTTCCGAGATGACCTATGAGGAAAAAGAGCCGCTGACTCACAGGGCAGCGGCCTTTGCCCTATTTGTACCGGCATGTTTGACACCCTGAACCATCGGTTCGGTCTGTATGTGCACTGGCCCTTTTGCGCAGCCAAGTGCCCGTATTGCGATTTCAACTCCCACGTCACGGCGCGCGTCGACTACGACCGGTGGGAACGCACGTTGAGAAGCGAGATCCGGCGGGTCGCAGCTGAAACACCGGACCGCCTCCTAAGCACCATCTACTTTGGAGGAGGAACGCCGAGCCTTATGCCCCCGGCGCTCGTGGCTGCCGTGCTGGAGGAGGCGCAATGCGGTTGGACATGGGCCAACGACATCGAAATCACGCTGGAAGCCAACCCAACCTCGGTCGAGGTTGAGAACTTCGCGGGGTTTCGAGCGGCGGGCGTAAACCGCGTCTCGATGGGGGTGCAGGCTCTCAATGATAGCGATCTAAAGCGCCTGGGGCGCATGCATACGGCAGTGGAGGCTCTGCGAGCTCTAGAGATCGCGCAGGCGAATTTCGACAGGGTGAGCATAGATTTGATCTATGCCCGGCAGGATCAAACCGCGGAGGCATGGTCAGCCGAGCTTCATCGTGCGATCAGCCTGGGGCTAAATCACCTATCCCTTTATCAGCTTACGATTTAGCCTGGCACAGTGTTTGCGAAGCAGTTCGAACGCGGGCGGCTCAAAGGGTTACCGGACGAAGATCTCTCCATGGATCTTTGGAACATCACGCAGACGATGTGCACCGCCGCAGGATTGCCGGCCTATGAAACGTCGAACCACGCGGCACCGGATGAAGAGGCTCAGCACAACCTGATTTATTGGACGGGGGGAGATTGGGCGGCCATTGGCCCTGGCGCCCATGGTCGCGTGACCCTCGAGGGAAAAAGATACGCGTTCGATTGCATCAAGGTGCCTCAAATGTGGCTCGAAAGCGTGGAGAAACGGGGACATGGAGAACGGGAAAGGACGGTGCTCGCGCACGGCGAGATCATCGACGAACGCGTGTTGATGGGGCTCCGGCTCGCGAAGGGTATCCCACTGGCCGAGCTGTCGGCTTTAGGCTGGACGCCCCCGCCAGAACCAGTCGCGCAACTCGAAGGTCTCGGATACGTAACCTGCGATGACACTTTGCGCGTCACAGAAGCAGGCAAGCCACTCCTGAACTCAATCCTCGACGCTCTCCTGACCTAGCCGCCGCCGAGAAGCCGGCAGAGATCATCCAGCTGGTCGAGGTCACGATACCGAATGGTGAGCGTCCCACCGTCTTGGCCGTGAGCATGATCCAACGACACCCGCATGCCGAGGGTTGCGGAGAGATCCCCCTCCAGCGCCTTAGTGTCAGCATCTTTCTCTGTCCGGGCTGCGGCAGGCTTGGGTTTTGCGTCCGGTGCTTTTGCGAGTTTCTCGGTCTCTCTCACAGAAAGACCACGGCGGACGACCTCCGCCGCGAGTTGCGATGCTTTGTCATGCCCCACCAAAGCGCGGGCATGGCCAGCAGAAAGTCTCCCATCCGTGACAAGTCCGCGAACGTCGTCCGGCAAGTTTAACAGACGCAGTGAGTTTGCGATGTAAGGTCGGCTCTTGCCCAGCGCAGTCGCCATCTGCTCCTGCGTCCTGGAGAAGCGATCCATGAGCTGCTGGAATCCGGCTGCTTCTTCGATCGGGTTCAGGTCGGCACGCTGAATGTTTTCAACGATGGCAACCTCGAGCACTTCTGTGTCTGAGAACTCGCGGACCACGATGGGCACAGCGTGAAGCTTTGCCCGCTGAGCTGCCCGCCACCGCCGTTCCCCTGCCACGATCTCATACTCGACAGCTCGCGTCGG
>JBCBME010000108.1:0-7542 GCA_039822945.1 Pseudomonadota bacterium | reverse complement strand
CCGCAAAAGGGCCTGAATTGTCTGCCACTGACCTATGCCCCCGTGAGCTTCTCAGACCGCTACATCGAAGAGCTGAAGGCAACTGGCACGCGCACGTTCTGCCACCATCCCATTCTCGAAGCACGCCACTGGGCGGTCATCGATGGTGCGGATGTGGAAAAGGGCACCTATCACCGCACGCACTCGGCCTACGCTGTCGCTGCCTTCCATGAGGCGCTGCGGATCACGCTGCAGGAGACGCTGGCACAGCGTGCTGCCGATTATGCCCGCCACGAGGCGGCCCTGCGCGCTGCTGTGACGGCGATGGGCTGTGAGGTGACCTCCAACATGACGTCTCTCCTCGTGCTCAACCTGCCAGGCGCGCTCGCGGGCCGTGAGATGGAGCTCGTGCAGCATTGCCGGGCACAAAACTTCGGCATCTGGCCCACGCTGAGCGCGCCGGTGCAGGTGCGCATCGGCATTCTCAACCTCCTGAACGAGGCCGCCATCACCGACATCGTCACCCGCTTCGGGCAGGCCATCCGCGACCTCGGCGGCGATTTCGACGAACAGGCCGTGGAAGCCGCGCTCGACACGCATTACCGCGCACAGGTTGCGGCGGAGTAAGCGCAATGGACATCCACGAATACCAGGCCAAGGAAGTCCTCGCGGGCTTTGGCGTCACCGTCCCACCTGGCGCGTTGGCATATTCTCCCGAACAGGCCGCCTATCGCGCAAGAGAGCTCGGGGGTGAGCGCTGGGTCGTCAAAGCGCAGGTCCATGCGGGTGGACGCGGCAAGGCCGGCGGTGTGAAGATCTGCGACAGCGACCGCGAGATCGAGGATGCCTGCGAGGGCATGTTCGGGCGCAAGCTCGTCACGCATCAGACCGGCCCCGAGGGCCGCGGTATCTACCGTGTCTATGTCGAGGCCGCCGTGCCCATCGAGCGTGAGATCTATCTGGGCTTCGTGCTCGACCGGTCCTCCCAGCGCGTGATGATCGTGGCCTCCTCCGAAGGTGGTATGGAGATCGAGGAGATCAGCGCGGAGAGCCCCGACAGCATCGTGCGTGCCACCGTTGAGCCTGCCGTGGGCCTGCGCGAGTTCCAGTGCCGCCAGATGGCGTTCAAGCTTGGGATCGAGGCCGCACTCATCCAGCAATTCGTGCGCACGCTGCAGGGCTGCTACCGCGCCTTTACCGAGCTCGACGCCACAATGGTGGAGATCAATCCGCTTGTGATCACGTCAGACGCCCGCGTGATCGCGCTCGACGCCAAGATGACATTCGACGGCAACGCGCTCTTCCGGCATCCCCAGATCGCGGAGCTGCGGGACAAGTCCCAGGAAGACCCGCGGGAAAGCCGCGCGGCGGACCGCGGTCTCAACTACGTGGGGCTCGAGGGCAATATCGGCTGCATCGTCAACGGCGCAGGCCTCGCCATGGCCACGATGGACACCATCAAGCTCGCCGGCGGTGAGCCGGCCAATTTCATGGATATCGGCGGTGGAGCCACGCCCGAGCGGGTGGCAAAGGCGTTCCGCCTCGTCCTCTCGGACAAGTCGGTGCAGGCGATCCTCGTCAACATCTTTGCGGGCATCAACCGGTGCGACTGGGTCGCTGAAGGCGTGGTTGCCGCGATGAAGGAGGTGGGCGTGGAGATCCCGGTGATCGTGCGCCTCGCGGGGACGAATGTGGAAGAGGGGCAAAAGATCCTCGCCCGGTCCGGCCTGCCCATCATCCGTGCGCGCTCCCTGAGCGAAGCCGCAGAACGTGCTGTGGGCGCTTGGAAAAATGACCAGGCGCAAGGGGTGCGCCTTGCCACGCGGGGGGCTGCATAATGTCCATTCTCATCGATCGTTCCACGCCCGTCCTGGTCCAGGGGATCACGGGAAAAATGGCGCGCTTTCACACCGCAGACATGATCGCCTATGGCACGAACGTTGTCGGCGGCGTCGTCCCGGGCAAGGGCGGCGAGCGTGTTGACGGGGTCCCCGTTTTCGACACCGTGGAGGAGGCCGTGCAGGCCACCGGGGCCACCGCGTCCCTCGTGTTCGTCCCACCGCCCTTTGCGGCAGATAGCATCATGGAGGCCGCCGATGCGGGCATCTCCTACTGCGTTTGCATCACGGACGGCATCCCCGCGCAGGACATGATCCGCGTGAAACGCTACATGTACCGCTACCCGAAGGCGCGCCGCATGGTGCTCACGGGGCCGAATTGCGCGGGCACGATTTCCCCTGGAAAGGCTCTTCTCGGGATCATGCCCGGCCACATCTACCTCCCCGGCAATGTGGGGATCGTGGGTCGCTCAGGCACGCTGGGCTACGAGGCCGCGAGCCAGCTCAAGGAGCTCGGCATCGGTGTCTCGACATCTGTGGGCATTGGGGGCGATCCCATAAATGGCAGCTCTTTCAGAGACATCCTCGAGCGCTTTGAAGCGGACCCGGAGACGCATGTCATCTGCATGATCGGGGAGATTGGCGGCCCCCAAGAGGCTGAGGCGGCCGAGTACATCCAGAACCACATGACAAAGCCTGTCGTGGCCTATGTCGCGGGCCTAACCGCGCCCAAGGGTCGTCAGATGGGCCATGCCGGCGCGATCATCTCGGCCTTTGGCGAGAGCGCCTCCGAGAAGGTGGAAGTCCTTTCGGCGGCCGGTGTGACCGTGGCTGAGAGCCCGAGCCGCATCGGAGAGGCGATCGCGACCCTCATGGAAAAGGAGGCCGCGTGATGGCTGCCAGACCCTCTGTTCTTGTTACACGTCGTTGGCCTGATGCGGTAGAAGCACGGCTGGCCGAGCGCTATGACGCGACCTTCAATAAAGCCGACAAGCCGCTGAGCACGCATGAAATTCGGGAGGCGATGGGGCGCTATGATGCGGTCCTGCCGACGGTCACAGATGCCGTCTGTGCAGAGACGCTCGCGGGCCCGAAGCAAACCAAGATCCTCGCCAATTACGGCGCGGGCTACAGCCACATCGACATCGCCACGGCTGCAAGCCAGGGCATCACGATCACCAACACTCCGGACGTCTTGTCCGAATGCACGGCGGATCTCGCGATGACGCTCATGCTCATGGTGGCGCGCCGGGCGGGCGAAGGTGAGCGGGAACTGCGCAACGGTGCCTGGGAAGGCTGGCGACCTACCCACATGGTGGGGACGAAGGTCTCCGGCAAAGTGCTCGGCATCGTGGGCTTCGGCCGGATCGGTCAGGAAATCGCGAAACGGGCGCATTTCGGCTTTGGAATGGAGATCATTGTCCAGTCCCGCAGCGCGGTTCCGCTTGACCTTTTGCAACACTACGGGGCGCGGCAGGTGGCCAGCCTAAACGATCTCTTGCCCCTTTGCGATTTCGCGTCCCTTTCCTGCCCCGGCGGGCCCGCGAACCGGGGCCTGATCTCCGGGCCGGAGCTCGATCTCATGAAACCGGGCGCATTTCTCATCAACACGGCCCGCGGCGAGGTCGTGGATGAGGCGGCACTCACCCAGGCGCTGATGTTTGACACCATCGGTGGGGCCGCACTCGATGTCTTTGACGGCGAGCCGCGCATCAACCCGATGCTCGCGCAGTGCGACAACCTCGTGATGCTGCCGCATCTTGGATCTGCGACGCGCGAAGCGCGCGAGGCAATGGGCTTTCGGGTGCTCGACAATCTGAGCGACTTCTTTGAAGGGCGCGAGCCCCGCGATCGCGTGCGCTAGACCAGGGCCAGCTTCCAGCCGCACAACCCACAGGTGCGCAAAGTCCTGCCTCTTTTTTGCGGCCGGTCATGCCGGCCATCGCCCGTGCGCGGAAAAGTCCCCAGGTTTTCCTTCCCTTCGCGGCGGGAGCGGCAGTAGCCTTGATCATCATTGATCAGATTAAGGGAGCCTCTCATGTCCGCATTCCACCGCACGCTCATCTCAGGGTTGCTGGCCTCCACCATGCTGGCCGCACCGCTTCACGCCATGGGCAACGTGCCCGCCGGTGTCACGCTGGCGGAAGACCAGACATTTACCTACCGCGTCCTTGATGAGCACAGCTCGGTTGATCCGCAGGTCGTGGAGGATGTGACGGGTGCCGAGATCGTGCGGGATCTCTTTGAGGGGCTGATGAACCAGGATGCCGAGGGCAACCTCGTGCCGGGTGTGGCCACGGGCTTTACCACCAACGCCGACAACACCGTCTACACCTTCACGCTGCGCGACACAGCGAAGTGGTCGGACGGGAGCCCCGTGACGGCGCAGGACTTTGTTTTCGCCTGGCAGCGCGCCGTCGACCCAGAGCTGGCCTCTCCCTACGCCTGGTACATGGAGATCACCGCCATCGAGAATGCGGCCGCGGCCATCGCGGGTGACGTGGCGCCCACCGAGCTTGGCGTGAAGGCCATCGATGATCTGACGCTCGAGGTGACGCTCTCCTCCCCGCTCCCCTACTTTGCGCAGATGACGACCCACGCGACGCTTTTCCCGGCACCGCGCGCGGCCATCGAAGCGCATGGGGCCGAGTGGACGCGCCCGGAAAACATTGTCTCCAATGGTGCCTACGTGCTCACTGAGCATTCGCCCGCTGAGCGCTCGGTCCGTGAGCGCAACGAGATGTATTGGGACAATGGAAACACCATCATCGACAAGGTCGTCGCGCTCGTCATCAATGACGAGAACGTGGCGCTGACCCGTTACCTCGCCGGGGAGCTCGACCGCACGGAGGTGCCAGCGGGCCAGTTCCCACGTCTTCAGCAAGAGTACCCGGAGGAGGCGATCTCCTTCCCGCGGCTGTGCAATTATTACTACACCTTCAACCTCACAGAGGACGGCCCCGAGGCCTTCAAGGATGCGCGCGTGCGCAAGGCGCTGGCGCTCGCCGTCGACCGCAAGGTGATTGTTGAAAATGTGCTCGCCGGCGGCCAGACGGAGGCCTACACGTTCACCCCCATCTCGGTCGCCGATTTCGAGCCGCCGCTGCCCGAATTCGCCACCATGACCCAGGCGGAAAAGGACGCGATGGCAAAGGATTTGATGATGGAGGCGGGCTATGGCCCCGACAATCCGCTCTCGTTCAACATGATCTACAACACCTCCGAGGCGCACAAGAAGATCGCCGTCGCGATGTCGCAAATGTGGAAGCAGAAGCTCGGCGTCGAAACAGAGCTCGGCAACATGGAATGGAAGGTTTTCCTCGAAGAGCGCGGCAACCAGAACTTCGAACTCGCCCGTGGCGCGTGGTGCGGGGACTATAACGAGGCCTCCACCTTCCTTGATCTGCTGACATCGCCCTCGGGCTATAATGACGGCAAATTCACCAATGCCATGGTGGACGATCTCATGCAAAACGCCCGCACCGCCGAGAATGCGGGCGAGCTTTACGCCAAGGTCGAGGGGATCATCGCAGACGAGATGCCCGTCATCCCCGTCTACCACTACGCGGGGGTCTACATGATGGACAGCGACGTCGGAAACTGGCCCGTGGGCAACGTGGAGCAGAACTGGTACTCGAAAAACCTCTACAAGATCGCCGAATAACCCATTGAAAAGATGAGCCTCCGGCCGCGCGTCGGGGGCTCGCTGCGCATCCATGCTTGCCTATTCCCTCCGCCGCATCGTGGGCTCTGTCCCCACGATCCTGCTGCTGATCATCGCCTCCTTTTTCCTAATGCAGGTGGCGCCCGGCGGGCCGTTCACGTCCGAGCGGCCGCTGCCGCCGCAGGTCTTGGCAAATCTGGAGGCCCGCTACGGCCTCGACCAGCCGCTTTGGAAGCAACTGTGGGATTACCTGCGCAACATCCTCTTCCACTTCGATTTCGGGCCGTCCTTCAAGTTCAAGGACCGCGATGTGAATGACATCATCGCGTCGGGCCTGCCGATCTCGCTCACCTACGGGTTTTTGAGCTTTCTTGCTGCCACCAGCGTGGGTGTCAGCCTCGGAATCGCAGCGGCACTCAAGCACAATTCCTGGATCGACTATCTCGCCGTCTCGCTAGGGATCGCGGCGCAGGCGCTGCCCAACTTCATCATGGGCCCGATCCTGATCCTCACCTTCACGCTTTGGCTCGGATGGTTGCCTGGAGGTGGCTGGAACGGGGGGCAGTGGCCATACCTCATCATGCCGGTGATCGCGCTCAGCACGTCCTACATGGGCTCGATCGCCCGCATCACGCGCTCCTCGATGCTTGAGGTGCTCAATTCAAACTACATCCGCACCGCGCGGGCCAAGGGATTGCCAGATGGACTTGTGATCTGGCGGCATGCTCTGAAGCCGATGCTCTTGCCCGTCATCTCCTATCTCGGGCCGGTCTTTGTCTACGTGCTCACCGGCTCTGTCTTTGTGGACATCTACTTTTCCACCGGTGGCCTCGGGCAAAGCTACGTCAACTCGGCGCTCAGCCGGGATTACTCCGTCCTTCTTGGCGTCACGATCCTTTACGGGGTGCTCACGGTTGCCGTGAACCTGCTCACCGACCTCGCCTATGCGTGGTTTGACCCCAAGATCCGGTACTGAGCGTGTTTGGCAAATCCACAGCCCAGGCGGAGCGCGCCGAACGGGTCGGTGACATCCAGGCCGTGCAAGGCCGCTCCCTCATGCGCGACGCCTATGAGCGCTTCATCCAGAACCGCGCCGCGATGGCCTGTGTCGTTGTCCTAGCGCTGGTGGTTGCTTTTGTCACGTTCGGTCCGCTTTTTGCCCAGTGGAACAATGAGGAGATCGACTGGGCCGCGATGGGAGATGTGCGCGGCCTCGGCGCGCCCTCGCTTGAAACGGGGCATTACTTCGGCGTCGATGATCTTGGGCGCGATCTCTATTCCCGCACGATCCAGGCCACACAGACCTCGCTCCTCGTGGGTCTCATCGGGGCGCTCATGGCGCTCATCGTGGGGACGGCCTACGGCCTCATCGCGGGCTATGTTGGCGGTCGCACAGATGCGATCATGATGCGCATTGTCGACATCCTGTTGTCGCTGCCTGCGGTGCTTGTGATCATCCTGCTCCTCGTGATCGCAGGGCGAAGCTTTCTGATGCTCTTTGTGGCTTTAGGCGCGGTCTCATGGCTCACGATGGCGCGGATTGTGCGCGGCCAAACGCTTTCTCTCAAGAATCGTGAATTCGTGGAGGCCGCGCGGGCGAGCGGTGTCAGCGAGATCACGATCATGATCCGCCACATCCTGCCCAATCTCGCGGGCGTTATCATCGTCTACGCTTCGCTCCTTGTGCCCGACATGATCCTTGCGGAGAGCTTTGTCAGCTTCCTCGGCCTCGGCATCTCGGAGCCCTATACCTCCCTCGGTGCGCTTATCGCCGAAGGGGCGGGGACGATGGCCTACGGCACGCTCTGGCAGCTGGCCTTCCCGCTCTTTTTCTACGTCGTCATCATCATCACGATGTTCTTCATCGGTGACGGCCTGCGCGACGCGCTTGATCCGAAGGACCGCTGAGATGGCGCTCTTCTCTGTCCGCGATCTCCACGTTGGCTTCGAGACGCTCGATGGCCACGTGGAGGCCGTCAAAGGCGTCAGCTTTGATATCGCGCCGGGGGAGTGCCTCGGGATCGTGGGGGAAAGCGGGTCCGGCAAGAGCCAGACCTTCAT
>JBCBME010000107.1:0-7603 GCA_039822945.1 Pseudomonadota bacterium | reverse complement strand
GCATCTGCGGCGGCCTCAGCCTCCTGCGTGTAATCGGCCTGAATGAGCCGGTTACACGCAGGAGGCTGAGGCCGCCGCAGATGCATTCGCCACCGACGCGATGCTGCGCGCGGGCGTGGACCCGGAGGCGCTCGCCACGCTTTTTGAGCGGCTCCGGGAGGAGTACGGCGAGGCGCCGGAGACCCTGCAATACTTCCTTTCGCATCCTGCCCTCGGGGACCGCATCGACGCCGCCCGCGCGGCCACGTCAGAAGAGGTGGAATTCACCCCCTCGCTCTCCGCCGAGGACTGGGCCGCACTGCGCACGATCTGCACGGAAAGCTGAGCGCCACCCCTGCTCTGAAGCGCTCCCGCATCGCCAGGCGAGATCGCTCGGGCAGCAAAAATTCTTGCTCTTTGCGTGATCTCTGCGTTCAATCGAGTTGATTTTTAGCAGAACTTTTCACCGCGGGTCGCTGCAGCCCGCATTCATTTATTGGAGAATATTTAGATGACGACCGTGATTTCCACCGCGACGACCACAGCGCTGACGGCCTCTACCGACAACGTGCTCATCCTCTCGACCGGATCGATCGTTCAGGATGCGAGCTTTGTTTCCCTCGACATCATAGGTGCGGACTTGCACGCCACGATCCTGGGGGCCGTCGTGCTGGAATTCGGCAGTGGCGACGCGATCAAGGTTACGGGCGAAGGCGCAACGGTCGATGTCGGGGCGACGGGATCTGTCCTGGCCTGGGGGGATGGCGGCGATGCGATCGTGATGTCATCGAATGTCGCCGACATCACAGTCCACGTTGCGGGCTACGTCGCCGCGAAAGACTTCGGCATCTTTAGCAATTCGGAAAATGGCCTGATCACGATCTCTCAGACCGGCACCGTCATCGGTGGCTCGAACGAAGGCGACAACGATGAGTATTCTGCGGCGATAGGGGTGCGCAGAGACAACAATACTCTATTCAACGCGGGCACGATCATCGGAGAGCTCAACAGCGCCACGGGCGCGCGTTTAGCGGTCGTCAACGCTCTTGGTGCGCCTCTGTTTGAAAACCCAGTCGGGATCGACGAAACGGACGCGTTTGACTTCGTGTTTTCCAACTCGGGCTCGGTCTATGGCGACGTCTATCTTGCGGCGGGCGTGGATGAGCTCACCAATTCGGGCTTTATCGACGGCCTCGTCGATCTGGGTGATGACGCCGACATCTATGATGGCCGCGGCGGCGTGGTCACCGGCGACATCCGGCTCGGCGGCGGCGACGATAACGCCATTGGAGGTGACAACGCCGACGTGATCCTCGGTGGCGCAGGCGCAGACGACATCGCGGGTGGCGCGGGCGACGACATCCTGACCGGCAACAGCGAAGCAGACACAATCGCGGGCGGCTCCGGCGACGATGACATCGACGGTGGCTCGTCCAGCGACATCCTGCGCGGAGGCTCCGGCGATGACAGCCTCAACGGATCAGGCGGCAACGACACCCTCAAGGGCGGATCGGGCGACGACACCCTCGTCGGCGGTCGCGGCAACGACGACCTCGAGGGCAAGTCCGGCGATGACAGCCTGCGCGGCGATGACGGCAATGACACGCTCTCCGGCGGGGCGGGCGACGACACGCTCCTGGGCAGCATCGGGGACGACAACTTGCGCGGCGGCGGCGGTGACGACGAGCTCCGCGGTGAGAAGAACAACGACACGCTTCTCGGCGGCGCAGGCGACGATGCGCTCTTTGGCGGCAGCGGGCGCGATCTGCTGATGGGCGGGTCGGGCGATGACACCCTGAGCGGATCGACTGGGCAGGACACGCTGATCGGCGGCTCGGGAGCGGATACTTTTGTCTTTGCCGCAACCGGCGACAGCCCCAACAACCAGTTCCGCGATACGATCCGCGACTTCGAGATCGGCATCGATCACATCGACCTCACAGGCATGTCGGGCATGCTCCCCCCACTGACCTTTGTGGGCACGGAGGCCTTCTCCGGCGGCGGCTCCCGCGAGGTGCGGATGGTGGAGATCGGGTCGGGCACCAACATCCTGATCGACGCCAACGGAGACGGCACCGCCGACAGCCGGATCTTCCTCGAGGGCGTCTCCGCCCTCCTCACCACGGACGATTTCCTCTTCTAACCCCAGCGGCGCGTGGCGATGGACGGCCATGGCCCGGCGAGCTAAGAGCGGCGGAGACGACACGGAGACTTTCATGCGCCGCCTTCTCGCTGCCCTCGCCCTCCTTGCACTGACCGCCTGTGCGGCGGCGCCCGAGATCGAGGAGGCGCCTGAGCCAATCGGCGACTTCAAACTGGGGTTTCTGGTGCCTGTGGCCTCCGAGAACCTCACGCGCGGGCCGCTGTCGCGCGAGGCCACGCCTGAGGAGTGGAAGGCCGCGGCGGAAGCAGCCTTTCGCCCCCGCTTTGAGCGCTACGAGGGAGGGGCGTTCTACCATCTCGGCGTGATCATCGAGGGCTATGTGCTGGCCCAGCCCGGGATCCCTGTAGTGGCGGCTCCGAAAAGCGTGCTGATCTTTTCGGTCACGCTCATCGAGGACGCCACGGGCACGACGCTGCTGGAAGAGCCGGAGCAATTCACCGTGGTCGAGACGCTGACGGCGGGCTCGGTGCTGGGCTCGGGCTTTATCCAGAGCCGCGAGGAGCAGATGGCGAACCTGAGCGAGAACGCAGCGATGCGCGTGGAGACCTGGATGCGCGAGCAGCCTTGGTTTTTCGATCCCTCGCCCGTGCCGCCTGCCCCGCCTGCCGAGGACGCGACCGAGGCACCGGAGACGGCCGAAAGCGAATAGCGGCTTGAATTCCGCCAAGTCCCAGACTACACGCCCGCGCATCGGAATCCGGGCCGAGGCCACTTGATGCTCTGCCCCCAGAAAAGAGGCGCCACCGGTTATGGCAAAGGAAAAGTTTGAGCGGACGAAACCGCATGTGAACATCGGCACGATTGGTCACGTGGACCACGGCAAGACGACGCTGACGGCTGCGATCACGAAGCAGTTTGGCGACTTCAAGGCCTATGACGAGATTGACGGTGCGCCTGAGGAGAAGGCGCGCGGGATCACGATCTCGACGGCGCATGTGGAATACGAGACCGACGCGCGTCACTACGCCCACGTCGACTGCCCCGGCCACGCCGACTACGTCAAAAACATGATCACCGGTGCGGCCCAGATGGACGGCGCGATCCTCGTGGTGAACGCGGCTGACGGCCCGATGCCGCAGACGCGCGAGCACATCCTGCTCGGCCGCCAGGTGGGCATCCCAAAGATGGTCGTCTTCATGAACAAGGTCGACCAGGTGGACGACGAGGAGCTGCTCGAGCTCGTGGAGATGGAGATCCGCGAACTGCTGGAGAGCTACGAGTATCCGGGCGACGATATCCCGATCATCGCGGGCTCGGCTCTGGCCGCGCTCGAGGGCCGTGACGACGCGATCGGCTCCGAGAAGATCGCCGAGCTGATGGCCGCCGTGGACGAGTACATCGACACGCCCGAGCGCGCCGTCGACCAGCCGTTCCTGATGCCGATCGAGGACGTGTTCTCGATCTCCGGCCGCGGCACGGTGGTGACGGGCCGCGTGGAGCGCGGTGTGATCAACGTGGGCGACGAGATCGAAATCGTCGGCATCCGCGACACCAAGAAGACGACCTGCACGGGCGTCGAGATGTTCCGCAAGCTGCTGGATCGCGGTGAGGCGGGCGACAACATCGGCGCGCTTCTGCGCGGTGTGGATCGCGAAGGCGTGGAGCGGGGCCAGGTGCTCTGCAAGCCCGCGTCGGTGACGCCGCACACGAAGTTCGAGGCCGAGGCCTACATCCTGACGAAGGAAGAGGGCGGCCGCCACACGCCGTTCTTCGCCAACTACCGCCCGCAGTTCTACTTCCGCACGACGGACGTGACGGGGACGGTGACGCTGCCGTCGGGCACGGAGATGGTGATGCCGGGCGACAACCTGAAGTTCGAGGTTGAGCTCATCGCACCGATCGCCATGGAAAACGGCCTCCGCTTCGCCATCCGCGAAGGCGGCCGCACCGTCGGCGCAGGCGTCGTATCCAGCATCATCGAGTAAGTCGCGCCCATAGCGCACTTTTTGGAAAGAGCCCGGCCTTGGCTGGGCTCTTTTCTTTTGCAGCTTCGCGTGGCTCAGGGGCCGGGCGGCAGGCCGAGCTTGGCGTCAACGCCCGCCTGATGGGCGATAAGCGCGGCTTCAAGCTCCTGCCGGATCTCTTCCAGCTCCTCCGCGGAGGCCCGTTTTGGCACTGCGCGGTCCCAGCGGGCAAAGCCCGCATGTCCGCGCCCGAAGAGGCGCGGCAAGAGGAGACTGTCCCAGCTTTTGGCGCGGCGCTGCCGGGTGGTGGCCGCGGCATAGAGAAAGACCGGCGCGCCCGAGATGCGCGCCCAATCCACGGGAGCAGCTTTGCAGACATGTGCCGGGCCTCGCGGGCCATCGGCGGTGAGCGCCAGCGGCACCCCTTGCCTGAGCCCCTCGATGACGGCGCGATTGGCGGCAGCACCAGGGCCGCGCCCGCCCATGGTCACTGCGCGCATGCCATAGATCCGCTGGCAGGCCCCGGCGATGCGGCCGGCTGGCGCCTGATCGTGGAGGATCGTGAAGGAGCGCAGCTCCGACAGATGCTGGGCGCTCATGACAAGCCGCGCATGCCAGAGCACGATGACGACGGGGCCCGCTGCCAAGGCCTCCGCCACTTCCTCAAAGCCCGTGCGCGACCAGCGATTGCCGCGATGGGCCGCCCAGACCCAGAGCGCCACGACGCCTCCCAAAAGGCGCACGAGCCATTCGTGGCGGGTGGGGCTTCTGTCTTTTGCGGGCACGGCACTTCTCCGAGGTCTGCGCCCTGATGCAACGATTGCGCGGCGACGCCAAGACTTGTCAGCTGGGCCTTGCCACCTTCGGGCGAAGCGGCTATCCGGCGCGAACCGTAGGGGTATAGCTCAGTTGGTAGAGCGACGGTCTCCAAAACCGTAGGTCCCGGGTTCGAGCCCTGGTGCCCCTGCCATTCCCAAGCCCTCATTTCTGCCACGCGACCGCACCAAAGCTTTCTCGCAAAGCCCGCGATCCTGCCGCGTTTTCGCCGAACTTCGCCCGCATCGTTAAATTTGAACGCGTTAGAACGAGGGCGGACCATGCGCCTTATCAGTGCCATCTACAAATTGCCGGTGATCCTCCTTTTGGCGGTGGCAGCCCTTTTCGGGGCGTGCTTCTGGCATCTGCACAGCACCTACAACGACAAGCTCGACGCGATGGCCGCGACCCTCCTGAAGGAGCCGCCCGCGCTCATGGCCCTCAACGACTTCCAGCCCGCGCGCGATCTGCGCGAATTGGGCGAGGGCCGTGTTCTGGCCGAGATCGACAGCGCCCGGTCGGGCCGCCTGCCGGAGGCCCGCATGAGCTGGGGCCCGAGTGATACGGCCATCTACGTGCTCTTTGATCCGGCGGATGCAACGCGGGAGACCGCGCGCGCCGTGGCCATGGTGCATCCCCGCCGCGTCGATGATTTCGAGGCCTGGCTCTCTGGCCAGCTTGTGACCGGCACCGCGGCCTTCGACATGCACGGCGAGTTTCGGTCGCGTCACTGGCGCGACGACGCCGCGCGCGCCTATCTCGCAGCGCAGGGCCTGACGGTGGCCGAGCCGCTCATCTTCATTGCGCCCTACGAGATCGGGCGCGAGGCCTCGCTCGTCAAACACGTGGCCTTTTACGCACCGGGCAAGAACGTGCTCGCCGTGATCGCCACGCTTTTTGCCGCGATGGCAGTGCTGAAGCTCATCATCGGCGGCCCCAAGACCCCCGGCAAAAAGAAGGTCGCCAAGACCCCGCCCCCGCGCGCCGGCCGCACCGAGCCGCGCGCCAGCGATCCCGGCCAGGGCCGCATCAACGCGCCCACAGCCGCACCGCTCAGCTTTCGCGAAAAGATGAAGATCGACCCCTTTGACAGGCTGGCCGAGCAAAGACGCGGCTAGCGCTTGAATCCGCCCCTTCCGCGGCGTACATCAGCCGGGCACAGCAAGAGATGGCCCATGAACCCGCTGAAGTTTATCCAAGAGACGCGCGCCGAAGTCGCCAAAATCGTGTGGCCCACGCGCCGCGAGGTCGTGGTGACGACGATCATGGTCTTTATCATGGCGGCCCTCACGGCGGTGTTCTTTTCGATCGTGGATCTCGGCATCCGCTCGGCCCTCACAGGCATCATTGGTCTGATGTCCTAAGCGGGGCCTTGCGCCTCACCGGCACTCCCGTTATTTCGTCGCATCAATCGGCGCGCCTCGTTTAAGACGGCGCGCCCAATTGTTTCTGGGAGCCGTGATACGCGGCTCATGCAAGAGGATCTGACCCATGGCGAAGCGCTGGTATTCCGTGAGCGTCCTGTCGAACTTCGAAAAGAAGATCGCCGAGCAAATTCGCCAGTCCATCGCCGAGCAGGAGATGGAGGACCAGATCGACGAGGTGCTCGTCCCCACCGAAGAGGTGATCGAGGTGCGCCGCGGCAAGAAGGTCACGACCGAGCGCCGCTTCATGCCGGGCTACGTGCTCGTGCACATGGAGATGTCGGACGAGGGCTATCACCTGATCAACTCCATCAACCGCGTCACGGGCTTTCTGGGGCCGCAGGGCCGCCCGATGCCCATGCGTGACGCCGAGGTTCAGGGCATCTTGGGCCGTGTTGAAGAGGGCGCCGAAGCCCCCAAGCTCATGATCCACTTCGAGGTGGGCGAGAAGGTGAAGGTGAACGACGGCCCGTTCGAGGATTTCGACGGCACCGTGGAAGAGGTGGACGACGACAACCAGCGCCTGAAGGTCACCGTGTCGATCTTTGGCCGAGCGACGCCCGTCGAGCTCGAATACACTCAGGTCACAAAGCAGAGCTGAAGCTGGGGTGGCCCGCGTGACGGCGGGCCAAGGGACCCAGCTGCGCGCGCGCCCGGGCACGGTAGGCCACGCGCACAAGCGATGCGGGCGCCGCAGGCGCCCTGAAGCTTTCGCCGAGGGCAAAGAGCGTCACGATGCCGATCCCAGCAAGCTTTGGCAGATCCTCGAGAATGAGGCCAAAAGCGTGCTGAGCGCGGGTCATCTCCGTGGCGACCACGAGCTCTAGGGCCATGTCCCAAAAGGTATCGATCACCGCCGAGAGCGCAAAAGCCAGAACCGCCAGCAGCATGGGCCAGGGCACGCGGCCCAGTTCGCGCCAGAACGCATGTAGGATGGCAGCCGCAAGCCCCCCAAAGGCCGCAAATACCAGCACCTTCCAAGATCCGAGATGCGCGTGAAACATCAACGCGTCATCGATGACAAAGGCTGCGCAAAAGACGCCAAGAAGAAAGAGAGACAAGCGCCCGTCCCGATAGGCGCCGATCAAGGCGGCGCAGGCGCCGAGAGCCATCACCGCGAGACCCATATTGCTGATGACGCCCGCGGCGGGGGCATCGCTCAGATGGGCGTCCCGCATCGCCGAGGCGACGTCATAGCCCGCCGCATAAAGGCTCACCACCATGCTGACGGTCAGCGCCACGAGTGCTGTGAGACTGAGTGCGGCCTGCTGTGGCCCACTTTGCGCGGTGAGCAAGACCCACCGCATCCGCGCCGT
>JBCBME010000106.1:0-7638 GCA_039822945.1 Pseudomonadota bacterium | reverse complement strand
GATCAACCGCGATGCACGCGCGCTCATGGAGCGCCAGCAGGACGTCCTCGCAGACCTCCGCGCGCTCATGGACGATGCCGGGATCGCGATCCTGACGGCGGACGATCTGAACGCGCCGGACCAGGCGTTTTTGCGCGATGTCTTTGTCACGCAGGTCTTTGCTGTCCTGTCGCCGCTGGCCATTGACCCGGCCCACCCGTTTCCGTTCCTGCCCAATACCGGCTTTGCGCTGGCGCTGCAGCTGGAGCGGAAGTCCGACAAGACACCGCTCCGGGCGCTCTTGCCCATCCCCTCCCAGTTGCGCCGGTTTTGGGAGCTTCCGTCCGAGGGTGGCCGCCGCGTGTTGCCGACCGAGGAGCTCCTGCTGCTCCACATCGACAGCCTGTTCCCGGGCTACAAGCTCAAGGGCCACTGCGCGTTTCGCATCCTGAGGGACAGCGATCTCGAACTCGAGGAAGAGGCCGAAGACCTCGTGCGCGAATTCGAAACCGCCCTCAAACGCCGCCGTCGCGGCGAGGTGGTGCGCATGAAGCTGTCGACGGGCGCGCCAAAGGGGCTGAAGGCGCAGATCATGGAAGAGCTCTGCGTCACCGATGAAGAGGTGATCGAGATCGACGGGCTCATCGGCATGGCCGATCTCTCGGAACTCGTGAGCGATCAGCGGCCCGATCTGCTTTGGCCGTCCTTCACCCCGCGCGTGCCCGAGCGCTTGCAGGACCATGACGGCGACATGTTTGCAGCCATCCGGCAAAAAGACATGCTCCTCCACCACCCCTACGAGACCTTCGATCTCGTGGTGCGCTTCCTTCAGCAGGCCGCACGCGACCCCCATGTCGTGGCCATCAAACAGACCCTCTACCGGACATCGAAAGACAGCCCCATCGTGGAGGCCCTGTGCGAGGCAGCCGAGGATGGCAAATCCGTCACCGCACTCGTTGAGCTCAAGGCCCGCTTTGACGAGGCCGCCAACATTCGTCAGTCACGGCGGCTCGAGCGGTCGGGCGCCCATGTGGTCTACGGCTTTATCAATCTGAAAACGCACGCAAAAATCTCCACCGTCGTGCGTCGCGAAGGCAATGAGCTTGTCACCTACACGCATTACGGCACGGGCAATTACCACCCCGGCACCGCGCGCGTGTACACCGATCTCAGCCTGTTCACCTGCGACAAGGCGCTGGGGCGCGATGCATCAAAGGTGATGAATTACCTGTCGGGCTACGCGGAGCCTGAGGCGCTTGAAAACCTCGCCATCTCGCCCCTGACGCTGAAGCCGCGCCTCCTTGAGCTCATCGCCGCGGAGATCGAGCACGCGAAGGCCGGAAAACCTGCGCAGATCTGGGCCAAGATGAACTCGCTCATCGATGCCGAGGTGATCGACGCGCTCTATGCCGCCAGCCAAGGCGGGGTCAGCATCGATCTGGTCATCCGCGGGATCTGCGGCCTGAGGCCCGGCATCGAAGGCCTCTCCGAGAACATACGCGTGAAATCTGTCATCGGGCGCTTTCTGGAGCACTCGCGCATCGTCTGTTTCGGCAACGGTCACGGTCTGCCGTCGAGCAAAGCGCGCGTTTTCATCAGCTCTGCGGACTGGATGGGCCGCAACCTCAACCGCCGCGTGGAGACACTGGTGGAGGCTCAGAACAAGACCGTGAAGGCGCAGATCGTGAGCCAAGTCATGGCGGCCAACCTCGCTGACGTGGCGCAGAGCTGGGTGATGAACCCTGATGGCTCCTTCACCCGCGCAGAGGTGGGGGAAGACTTCGCCTTCAACTGCCACCGCTTTTTCATGGAAAATCCGTCCCTGTCGGGGCGCGGGACAGCGGGCGCGGATGATGTGCCAAAGCTGACCCACACCGAAGACACCCCGTGATCGGAAACGTCAATATTGGCGCGGATGACATCGCCCGGGCCAAGGCTTTCTACGACGCTCTCCTTCTGCCGATGGGGTACGCAGTGCAGGTCTGGCCGGACGCGCTCGAATATTCCCGCGCCGTCCCCGCGGGAGAACGCCCCCATGCAGATATCTACATCACGCATCCCTACAACGAGCAGCCCGCCAGTGTAGGAAACGGGATGATGATCGCCTTTCAGGCCCATGATCAGGCCCAGACGCGGACGCTCCATGCGGCAGCCCTTGCGGCGGGCGGACGTGATGAGGGCGCGCCCGGTTTTCGGCCGACCTACAGCCCCGATTTCTACGTGGGCTATTTGCGTGACCCGCAAGGCAACAAGATCGCCGTCTACTCCAGCAACCCCGACGACCCCACGCGCGACGACTAGGCCCCATTGACGGGACGCGGGCCGCTTGGCATCACTTCCCCGTCCAGCTCTGGGGAGGACGATGGACGGCCAAAGCGACATGTCCGACGACTGGGGGGCCTTCGGCAGGCCCCTTTTCGAAGATCCATCGGCCCGCGCGCTCAGCCGGGTGGGCGTCATCGATGTCGGCTCAAACTCCGTGCGCCTCGTCATATTTGACGGCGCGGCCCGCTCTCCCGCGTATTTCTACAACGAAAAGATCATGTGCGGCCTCGGCGCGGGGCTGGGCGAAACCGGCCATCTCAACCCCGAGGGTCGCGTGCGCGCGCTGTCGGCCATGCGCCGCTTTGCAGCCGTGGCCCGCGCGGCGCAGGTGAAGGACATCACGATCGCCGCCACCGCAGCCGTGCGCGACGCAAGCGACGGCGCGGCCTTCCGCAAACAGGTGGAGGAGCAAACGGGCCTCAAGATCTGGGTCGTTGACGGCCGCGAGGAGGCAAGGCTCTCAGCGCAGGGTGTGCTGCTCGGCTGGCCCGGCTCCTACGGGCTTGTCTGCGATATTGGCGGCTCCTCAATGGAACTCGCGGAAATCGAGGGGGGAAAGGTGGGCCTGCGTGAGACCTCGAACCTCGGCCCGCTCAAACTCATGGCCGTGCGCGGCGGCAAGAAGGGCCGCAGGAGAGTGATCGATCAAAACCTTGATCGGATGAAGGCAGCGCTCGGCGATCAACGCAACAGGCTCTTTCTCGTGGGGGGCTCGTGGCGCGCCTTTGCCCGCATCGACATGGACCGGCGCGGCTACCCGCTTCACGTGCTCCACGAATACCGGATGACGGCCAGGGACGTGCGGGCGACGGCAGAATACCTTAGCACCGAGCAAGATCATGAAGCGCTGCGCCAGCGCTGCCACATCTCATCGACGCGGATGGCGCTTGTCCCCTACGCGTCCGAGGTGCTGGTGCGCCTTGTGAGCCGTTTCAAACCGCATGACATTGCCGTCTCCTCCTACGGGATCCGCGAGGGGCTTCTCTACGAACAGATGCCAGAGCGGCTGCGCGACCGGGATCCTCTCATCGAGGCGTGCCGCTTTGCAGAGGCCAAGGACGCGCGCCTGCCGGGCTTTGGGCAGCGCCTCTACAACTTCTTGCGCCCCATATTCCCACGGGCAAAAGCGGCTGAGACGCGCCTCATTAAGGCCGCGTGCCTGCTCCATGACGTCAGCTGGCGTGCCCATCCCGACTACCGCGCCGAGGTCTGCTTTGATGCCGCAACGCGAGCTAATCTGGGCGGTCTCAAACATGCCGAGCGCATCTTTCTGGGGCTCGCGCTCCTTCACCGCTACAAGAACAGCCGCGAGGGCAGCCGCATCGACGACCTCGTTCCGATGCTGAGCGAGGTGGAGATCAAGCGGGCCGAGGTCTTGGGCAAGGCCATGCGCTTTGGCGCGATGCTCTGGGCCGAGGCCGAGGATATGGGGGCCGAGCTGAAATGGGCGCCCAAGAAAAAGCTGCTGAGCCTCAAGCTCACAAAGGGGGCTGAGCCGCTTTTTGGCGAGGTGGTGCAGGCGCGCTTCCAGTCCCTTGCCGCGGCGCTCGACGCTCAGACCGAGGTCAAGATTTCAAGCAGGGGCTTGAGCCACAAGGACTGATCTCAAAGCTCGACCGAGCCGCCCTCTTCGATCTCTGGCGTGTCGGGTAGCGCGGGCGCGTCGGGCTTGCGGCGGATGATGATGTCGCCATTGGGCAGCATCTCGGGCGCCTCGTAGTTGGACAAATCATCGACCTTCTCAAGAAGAGCACCCAGGGCAGGCCCCATCTGCTGCATCATCTCGGCCATGGCGGGCCCGAACTCTCGCGCCATGCCCTCAAAGCCCTCGATGGCGGGCTCCATCTCATCCATCAGGCCGCGGAAAAAGAGCTGCGCGCCACGTTCCATGAGGGTGAGACCCTCATCCGCGTCGTCTTGCGCGGCGAGGGCGGTGGGCAAAGCGAGAAGTGCGGCGAGAAGGATCTGTCTCATGAGGCGACTATACCCGATTTGTGCGCAGCTTTCACCACTCAGAGCGGTAGATCGACCGAAACGGGGAAGTGATCGGAGGCCGCCAGCAGCGCCTCCCGCAGCTCGGCATCGCGAAAACAGGCAGCGTCATCAAAGGGATGCCAGATCCGCCAATGGGGCTCTAGCGCGCGCAGATCAGGCGAGACCATGATGTAGTCGAGCAGTGCTTGAAGGTACCGGCCCTCATGCGGAAGCCAAAACCGCGACGTCGTGGGCCCGGCAAAGCGCATCGTCAGCGCCTGCGCGGCATGGGGATCAAAGAGGCATTCTTCGCCCGCCTCCCCCAGCACGATTTCCACGCCCGAGCGGCCAAAGAGCTTCTCATATTCATCGAGGCCCGGGCCGTCATTGAAATCCCCCACGACAAGAAGCGCCTCGCCCGCGCGCAAATGCTCCTCCACCCGCCGCCGCAGCCAAATGCACTGGGCGAGCTGTTTTCTGCGGTTGGCGATGGAGATGCGCATCACCTCTTCGGGTGTGGTGGCCCCGAACGGCGCCTTTGACTTGGCGTGCACCGCGATGAGGCGCAGATCATAGCCCCCGACCTCGAGCGCCACCTCAAAGGGCGGCTTTGACCACTCCACCGCGTCGCCCCGCGCGTCGATATCGAGATCAATCGCCAGCTCACTGTCAAACCGGGGCGCAAAGGCGCTCTCACGGGGGTCGTGCCGCGCGCGGACGACATCGGGATCATAAAGGAGCGCGATCTCCTGCTGGGTGGTGTTGCGAAACCCGATGAAAGCCGCGCGCTGCCGGAGCTGAAACCGGGCCGCGAAAGCCTCCAGCGCCCGCACGCTGGAGCGGTGCCGCCCGTCGTCAGGGGCCTCGATGATGGCAATGGCATCGGCATCGACCGCCTGAAAGACTCGGCCCAGAGCGGCGATCTGATCGGCGCGCGTCACATCATGGCGTCCGGACCAGCCGCCATCGTCAAGGAGCGCGCCGTCGTCATCAAAAAGCTTGTCGAACCATTCCACATTGTACGTCGCCAGACGCATCAATCGGGCCTCAGGCTGATGGCATCCCAGGCACGGTTGATGGCGATCATCCGCTTTTCAGCGATTTTGACAGCTTCTTCCGGCACCCCGCGGGCCATGAGCCTGTCGGGATGGGTCTCCCGCACAAGCTCGCGCCAGCGCGCGCGGGCATCCTCATAGGTCGCTGTGGGATCAAGGCCGAGCACGTCGTAGGGATCCGGCTCCGCATCGGGGACATGGCGCGCCCGCATGGAGCGAAACTCGCGCTCATCGAGGCCAAAGATATCGGCCACTTGGTGGAGGAAGTCATCCTCGCTCGGATGGTACGTGCCGTCCGCCATGGAGATGTGAAAGAGCCCCTCCATGAGCTCGTTGAGCGTGCCCATCTCATCGCCGAACATCGCCTTGATCCGCGTGGCATAGGTGTCGAAACCTGCAATATCGGTGCGCGCCATGTTGAAGACCCGCGCAGCGTTGGCCTCTTCCGTGCGCGGGATGTGGAAGACCTCGCGAAAGGCGGCCACCTCGTCCTTTGTCACCTGCCCGTCCGCCTTGGCCATCTTCGCGCCGAGCGCGATGACGGCGATGGCAAAAGCCACCGTGCGCTCGGGCGGCGTGCGCAGGCGCGCGAAGACGTCACTCAGGGCCTCACCCTGTGATAGGGCGGCCAGCGCGTCACCGATGCGAGACCAAATCGACATGGGCGGAGACTAGCGCCGCGCTGCGGCACTGTCAGGTCAGGATTTTCTGGAGGAGGACGAGATCCATCCAGCGGCCGAATTTAAAGCCCACCTCGGGCAGCGTGGCGATGCGGGCATAGCCCATACGCTCATGAAAGGTGATGCTGGAGACGTTCTCTCCCGCAATTCCTCCGATGAGGCTATGGGCCCCGCCCGCCCGCGCATGTTCCTCAAGCGCCACCATCATCGCGCGGCCAAGCCCCTGGTCCCGCGCGGCTTCCGCCATGTAGAGCGTGTGCTCCATCGTGTGACTGTAGCCCACACCGCCGCGAAACTGGCTGTAGGTGCCAAACCCCACGACGCCTCCAACATCCGCCACAAGAAGCGCATGCCCCGCGCTCTGTCGCTCGGACAGGAGCGTCTCAAGCTCAGGCAGCGTCTTTTCAATGGAGTTGAAGGTCTGCACCGTCTCGCGGATCGCACGGTTCCAGATCTCCGCGACAGCGGGCAGATCTGCGGGCGCAGCCGGGCGGATGGTCACCCGAGCATCCTTGTGCCAGCAGGCGTAGAAATCTCGGCGCGCAGGCCCGGCAGGCCAGCAGCATAGGTCACGCGCCCGTCGTCGAGGAGCGGCCCAAGCACCGCGGCCAGTGCGGCCGCCTCGGGATGCACAATGGTGAGCGCCGTCAGACGAGCGCCCTGCTCTGTCAGACGCGCGACCGGGGGCGGCGTCTCCCATTCGATGAGAGCTGGCGCGCAGTTCTCGAAGGGCAAAACGCCCGTGCCCGGCACCGCCATGCGCCAGCGCAGATCACCCCGGGTGAGCGAGACAGGTGCTCCAAATGCGGGCCCCAACGCCTCAAGCGCGGCCTCAAGGCTCTCGCACCGCACAATCCAGTTTGTCAGCCGCGGCGGCCCGGCAAAGCGATCAAGATCAAACCACCGGGGGCGCCCGAGGGGCGGGGCGCCGGGATCAATGGCGATGACCTCGAGGTAGTCACCCCCGAGCCCGAGAAGCCTGTTATGCGTGCCAAAATCGGGATGCTGTCCGCCTGCCTGTAGCGGCACGCCGAGCGCGGCTTCCACCGCTGCCGCACCCAAGGCGAGATCTGAGCAGGACACAGCCAGATGATCAAGCGTCAGCATTGGCAGCGCGCCTCCAGGGGCACGAGGGTGGGCACGCTCGCGGCACGCGGCGGGGCCACGCCGTGCCTCACGCGCGGGCCTCGCGGATCAGCTTCAACACGTCTTGCGCCGCATCGGGGATATTCGTGCCCGGACCAAAGATCGCCGCCACCCCGGCCCCCTTCAGGTAGTCATAATCCTGCGCGGGGATGACCCCGCCGCACACGACGATGATGTCGCCCGCATCCTGCGCGCGCAACGCCTCGATAAGCTTGGGTGCGAGCGTCTTGTGCCCCGCCGCCTGGCTCGAGATGCCCACCACGTGCACATCATTGTCGATGGCGTCCTGCGCGGCCTCCTCCGGCGTCTGAAAGAGCGGACCCACATCTACGTCAAAGCCGATATCGGCAAAGGCGGTGGCAATCACCTTGGCCCCCCGGTCATGGCCGTCCTGGCCCATCTTTACCACGAGCATGCGCGGCCGCCGCCCCTCATCATCGGCAAAGCCCTCCACGGCCTTCTGGATCTTCTCAAATCCC
>JBCBME010000105.1:0-7656 GCA_039822945.1 Pseudomonadota bacterium | reverse complement strand
CGTCACGGGCGCTGTCGGCTCCATGATGCTCTTGAGCTCGGAGCGGGAGGGCGCGACCGGGATCCGCATGGGCGTCTTTGGGGCCGCACAGGCCATCGCCGCGGGGGCCGCGGGCCTCATCGCCACGGGGCTTCTTGATCTGGTGCGGCTCGCGCTGCCCGACGCAGCTGCCTACGCCACAGTCTTCACGCTCGAGGCCGCGCTCTTTATCGCGGCGGCTTTCGTCGCGCTTCGCATTCTTCGGGCCGCGCCGCAGCCCGAGCCCATTCTGCAACCGGGAGAGTGATCATGTTTGACGTTGTCGTGGTGGGCGGTGGCCCCTCTGGTGCCACTGCTGCTGATGATCTCGCCCGAGCCGGGCACAAAGTGGCGATGATCGACCGCGCGGGCCGCATCAAACCCTGTGGCGGCGCGATCCCGCCGCGCCTCATTGCGGATTTTGACATCCCCGACGCGCAACTCGTGGCCAAGATCAACACCGCGCGCATGATCTCCCCCACCCAGCGGCAGGTCGATATCCCTATCGAAAACGGGTTCGTGGGCATGGTCGACCGCGAGCATTTTGACGAATACCTCCGCTGCCGCGCGGTGGAGAACGGGGCTGAGCGGTTTACCGGCACGTTCCTTCGGGTGGAGCGCGAGGGTGGCACCCGCGTCATCTTCCGCGACCGACAAAAACAGGAAGTGGCGCTTGAGACCAAGATGATCATCGGCGCAGACGGGGCCAAAAGCCGCGTCGCATCCGCCGAGATCACCGATGGCGGCAAGGGCCGCTACGTCGTGGCCTATCACGAGATCATCAAGGCCCCGGGCAAGGTGGGCACTTACGACCCAGAGCGCTGCGACGTGATCTATGACGGTGCGATCTCTCCGGATTTCTACGGATGGGTCTTCCCACACGGGCATTCGGCCAGCGTCGGCATGGGCACGGAGGATATGTCTGTCGATCTCAAGCAAAAGACGGCCGACCTGCGCCGCGTCTCCGGCCTCTCGGACTGCGAGACGATCCGCAAGGAGGGCGCGCCGATCCCGCTCAAACCCCTCGACAAATGGGACAATGGCCGCGACGTCGTGGTGGCGGGAGATGCCGCCGGTGTCGTGGCGCCAAGCTCGGGCGAGGGGATCTATTACGCCATGATGGGCGGCCGTGTCGCAGCGCTCGCCGTCGAAAGCGCGCTCGCCACGGGCAAGGCCAGCGACCTCGCGCTGGCGCGCAAGCTTTTCATGAAAGAGCACAAGTCGGTCTCTAAGGTGCTCGGCGCCATGCAGGACGCCTATTACAAGTCCGACGAGCGGCGGGAGCGTTTTGTCTCCCTGTGTCATGATGTCGACGTGCAGCGCCTCACCTTCGAGGCCTATATGAACAAGAAGCTTGTCGCGGCGCGTCCACTCGCCCACGTCAAGATTGGCATCAAGAACGTAGCCCACCTCCTTGGCATCGTGAAACCGGAGCATGTGTGATGACGACGATGATCCCCGCCTGGGTGGATGGCGTGCTGACCCCGGTCGAAAAACTCGAAGTGCATCAGCGCGGGCTCAAGCATAAGGCCGTGAGTGTCTTTGTGATGGACGGGATGCAGGTGCTGCTTCAACAGCGCGCGCTCGGGAAGTATCACACGCCGGGGCTCTGGGCGAATACGTGCTGCACGCATCCCCACTGGAATGAGGACCCTGCCGATTGCGCCGTGCGCCGCCTCGATGACGAGCTGGGCATCACCGGGCTCTACCCCGCGCATCGCGACCGCGTCGAATACCGCGCCGAAGTCGGCGGCGGCCTCATCGAGCATGAGGTGGCTGACATCTACATCGCGCCCGCCACGAAATCGCTCAAGATGAAGCTGAACCCCGAGGAAGTGAACGACGTGCGCTGGATGGATCTCTATGAGCTGAAGGCCGAGATCGCGCGGCGGCCGGAGAAGTTCACGCCGTGGATCCGCATCTATCTGGCGCAGCATTCCGAGAAGATCTTTGGCGCTTTGATGAAGGCCTGAGCCGCCCTACCCTCGCCAAGTGAGGGAGACTGACATGCACGCCGCCACCAAGATCGTATTCATCACCGAACGCAGCATCCTCGAAGGCATTGCCGAGATCGTGGAGCAGATGGGCGCGACCGGCTACACCCACACGCCTGCGGGCGGCAAGGGCTCCCGCGGCGTCCGGCGGCTGCGCGGGGCAGCGGTGTCTGGCGTGCAGACCAATGTACGCATCGAGGTGATCGTGGCCGACCGTGACGTCGCCGAAAAGATGATCGAGGCCGTCGCGGACACCTATTTCGAGAATTACTCCGGCATCGCCTACGTCATGCCCGTGGAGATCCTGCGCCCCCACAAGTTCCGCGTTTAGACGTCAAAGACCACCTGCGCGAGCGCCACGAAAAGCGGGATGCAAAGCCCGATCGTGATGGGCGTGCCCACACTTGTGGACGCCCCGATATAGGCGCTGGGATTGGCCGAGGGGATGCCCGCACGCAGTGTCGGCGGCCCCGAAATGTCAGAGGATGACGCGGCAAGGATCGCCAGAAGCACCACTCCACCCGCGCTGAAGCCCGCCACCTGGTGGATGAGATAGCCGATGCCAAAGGCCATGAGCCCGTGCACCACCGGCGCAAGCCCCGCATAGACGCCGTACCAATGCGCGACGCGGCGCAGCTCGTTTAGCCGCGCCCAAGCCTCCATCCCCATCGTGAGCATGAGCACCGAGAGGAGACCGCGAAAGAGTGGGTCATAAAAGGTCTCAAACACGCTTTCGGGCCGCGTGAAGAGCCCAAGCAGCAACCCGAGAATAAGGGCGGAGAGCGCAGAGCCCCGCAGGCTGTCGACGACGATGCTTTTGACGCTGACGCTGGTGGCCCCGGTGTTGCGCGCCTTATGGAGGCCCGCAAGCACGATGGCGAGCACCAGGGCGGGAATATCCATGAAGGGATAGAGCGCGGGCACCCAGGCCTCGTAAGCGATGCCCTCAGCCTCGAGGACCACCATGGCGGCACCGAGCGAGGATGCACTCACTGCGCCAAAGAGGCCCGCCGTGGCAATGGCATCTTCGCGGGCAATGCCAGGCAGGCGCGCCAGTGTGATCCATCCCAAAAGCACGATGAGCGCACCGAGCGCAAAGGCAGCAAGGGCCGGCAGAATGATGACGCTCAGGTCCGCCTCCCTGATCTCCATCCCGCCTTTGAGGCCGATACGCATCAAAAGCATGAACACGGCGAACTGGTAGACAGCATCGGGGATCTGCAGTTTCGAGCCCGCGGCTGCGATCAGAATGCCGCCAATGAGAAATGCAAGCGAGGGTGACTGGAACTGCAGCAACACGCGCAGCAGAAAGTCGAGTAGTACGTCCATAATGCCCTCAGTCGTTATCCTCGACATAGGGCTTTGCGGCAGTGCGGCGAGATCAAAAAAGCGCCGCGAGAGCATGCTCCGCGGCGCTAGTGTCCTGTAGCCAACAGGAAGGGAACCGGGGTGAGACCCCGAGGATCAGGCGCTCCGAAAGCCTTGGAACACCCGAACTTGGCGCTGGGGGCGGGATGATCGCCGCCCCCGGCAAGTCTTTAGGCGTAAGGCAACGCCTCGAGCTCGAGGAGCTCGTAGCTCAGCGGCGTGGGATCCTGAGCCTCCTGACTTTCAGGGGGCAGGAACCAGCTGATCACCACGAAGACGTAGACGAATGCCCAGGCTGCGATGAGGAGGAGCGCCGCGTAGGCCGCGCCCTTCATCATCAGCCCGAGGATGTCGTAGCGCATCCGCTGGGTCTCAGTCATGCCGAGGAGGTTGTTCTTTTCGTCAGCCATTTCAGAGCCTCCTAGTAAGTCTCAAAGCCGTAGCCGCGCTGCACAGCCCAGGCGAACCAGTCGTCCACAACCGTGCCGGTGAGCAGGATGCCGATACCGCCCGTGAGCGTGGTTAGCACCGCGAACCACCACGCCCAGCGGTGGATGCCTTCCATGGTAGCGTTAAAGCCCATGGTCCAGCGCCAGAAGAGGCCCGCCCGTTCGGACGCCGTTCCGCGATCGTAGATCTGCTCGAGCTCGCGGTCGCCGCCGAAGCGGGCCACGGCGAGGATCGTCGCGCCATGCATCGCAAAGAGCAGGGCCGAGCCATAGAGGAACACGATCGAGAGCGCGTGGAACGGGTTGTAGAAGAGGTTGCCCCAGGTGATGGAGAAGAGGTTCGTCCAGTCAAGGTGCGGGAAGATCCCGTAAGGCACCGCTTCGCTCCAGGAGCCCATGAGCACCGGCCGGATGAGGCCGAGTACGAGGAAGAGCCAGATCGCGGAGGCGAAGGCGTAGCAGACATGCTTGCCCATCCCCAACTGGTCCGCCAGCACCCAAGACCGGATGAACCAGCTCATCACGCTCACCAACAGGAAGAAGGACGCAATGAGATACCATCCCCCCTCATCAAGCGGCGGGATCGAGAGGCCGTATTCCGGGAATGGCGGCTCAAGCGCGAGGTAGAAGAGCTCGCGGAAGAAGAGCGCGGGCGAGTAGTCCACTTGCGCCCAAAAGCTCATGCCCACGATGAAAAACCACGCGAAACCGGTGGCAACGCTCACGATCCCGAACGGCCCCAGATAGATCGGCCCAAGCTGGGCGTTTCCGAGCCACCCGAGGAGGGTGGAGAAGCCGGGGCTCCCCGCACGCTCTTCGATGAGGTTGAGTTCGTTATCCATGCCCCATTCGGGTTCGCCCCGAACTTGGACCTGGGTGAAGATGTTCTGATATTCAGCCATACCTCATCCTTTCCTTACAGGTCCGCCCACCAGGGCAGATCGAGATACCAATCCCACCAGACGATCCATGCCTCGAACCAGACGGTGCCGGAGATCACGATACAGATCGCGGACCAGATGCCGGCATTGAGCGCGAGGAGGAGGCCCAGACGGTGGATGCCCAGCGTGCCGACCGAGTAGCCGATGAAATCACGGAAGAACGTGTCTTCGTGGTCGGGCGTCTTGGCTTCGAGATCCTTGCCGGGGTTAGCGGCCGAGAGGACCAAAGCACCATGGAGCGCGAGAGCGAGCGTCGTCGTGAAGAAGAACGTGATCGCGACCATGTGGGCCGGGTTGTAGTGGAAGTTGCCGTAGGCGTAGCCCACGTTGTTGACCCAGTTGAGGTGGCTAAAGATGCCATAGGGGAAGCCGTGCCCCCAAGCGCCCATCAGCACCGGGCGAATGACGACCAGCGTCACATAGGCCGTGATGGCCACGCCAAAGGCAAAGGGCACGTGGTAGCCGATACCGAGCTTGCGAGAGATCTCAACTTCTCGGAACATCCAGCTGAGGAACGCTCCGATCGCGCAGATCGTGACAAGCTGCCAGTAGCCGCCCTCCCTGAGCGGCGCGGCCCCCAGGCCGTATTCCAGCGCGGGCGGTTCAATCGAGATGAGCCAGGGGTTGAAGACCCCGTCCTGCGCCGTGCTGATAAAGATCAGGAGCGTCCCGAGGCCCGCAAAAAAGAGCGTCGTGACCCCGAAAAAGCCCACGTAGTAGGGGCCTACCCAGAAGTCGAACAGATCGCCGCCGACAAGCGTCCCTCCGCGGACGCGATATTTTCTTTCGAAGGACAGCATTGCCATCTTCTAAAGTCTCCGCTTTGTGGCGTCCCTCGTAGGCTGCGGACCAAAGTGACGGGGGCGACCGTGATAAGGGTTTGCCGCGGGCGAGCACCGGCCCGCCCGCAGCGTGCATGTGAGAGCCGGGTTAGCCGCCTGCGAAGGCGAGCGTGAACCAGTTGGTCGTCTCATTGCTGAGCAGTACGAGGTGAATCATTGCTGCCAGCAGGAACAGGAACACGCCCTGAGCCACGAACACGCGCCGTGGATCAAAGACGAGCCAGATCTTGTAGAACTGTGCCATTTCTTTCCGCTCCTCTTACCAGGCGAACCAGGGCAGTTTGATGTACGTCAGTATGTGAGCGACCACGGCCACGATGGAGAACACCGTCAGCCCGCTCATATATACCGAGTGCAGCTCCTGCGCTTGCTCGTCGGTGAGACCCGTGAAGGACAGGTCAGTTTTATCAGCCATAGTTATTCCTCCAGGAGGTGACTGACGCCGCGCACCCCGCGGCCGGGTTCCGCCGCGACTCCCTCCAGGGAAAGAGCCACGCCAGGTGCCCCTCCCCCAGCCCCGGGGGACTGGAGGAGAGATCAGTGACACCCGTTCGTTGCGGCTCCCGGGTTTGGGTGATGGCGACTGGCAGACCAGCAGCCACCAATTTTCGCGGCGGTTGCGCCGCTTCACGCCCTCAGGCGTGGAAACTCGTCCTCATGCGCTCACGCATGGAAAATCATCGGCGTGATGATGCGTGCCTGGCTCCAGGCCCGCGCGATGGGGCCCTTCTCCGGCAGCGCCATCTGGCGCCCGGCCGCCAGAACCCAAGTCAGGAACGACAAGGGCAAGGCCGCCAGAAAGATGATCGCGAAATACGCGTAGTATTCGCGGCGCGGTGCGGTGCGCTTGATGCGCTGCACCGTCGTCTCCGAGGGAATGTCATTGGTGAAGTCCGTCATGCGGATACTCCCTGATCGGCGGTCTCAGTTGCCGCCTTCGCTTTGGTTTTTGCGGACCTCAGCGCCTGCACCGTCTCCAGCACCACACGGGAGGCGCCTTGATCGAGTGCAGCTTTCTCCGCCTCATCCCGGAGCCGCTTGGCTGCCGAAATGCGCGTAAGAATGGGGTATGTCTCCACGATCGCGTCCATCTCGGCCTGAGCGTCGTCATCCCACGCAAAATCGCTCTTGAGCGTCGTGGGGGTCGCCTCGGCCGCGTCCATCTCCGTGCCGAGCGGCAGGATATGGAAGAGCGCATCGAAGAGCCCGTTGCAGATCTCCTGCAACAGGTAAGTGGACCCGGCATAGCCCATGAAGGGCGTACCCACGTGCCGCCTTATGGCAGCACCCGGGAAACTTGCCGGGATGAAGGCGGGCTGCGGACCGTGACCCCCCTTCAATTCTGACATGTACATTTTCTCATTGATGGAGCCCAAAACGATGAGCGGCTTCTTCTCCGCCATCAAGTCGCGCACTTCGTCGTTGTTGGTCTTCTTTCCGCGGCAGCGCGCCACGGCGAAGTCACACGGGAAGCCGAGATCGGTCTCCAAGAAGTTTCGAACCCCTCTCGCGTAGGTCTCATTCGCCACGATCCCGAAGGAGGCCGTGGAGAAAAAGTCCTGCGTGACCGAGCGCCACAGATCCCAGACCGGTTTGATCGTGGAGTGCTTCTCGCGCTCAATGAAAGGTTCGGGGTCGAGTCCGAGGAGTTCACCAAGGGTCCGCAAAAACTTGGTGGTGGACTCGACCCCGACGGGCGCCTGAAGGTAGGGCTTCCCGAGAAGCTCTGCCAACCCACGCCCGAACTCGCGGTACATCACGACATTGACGTCCGCATTGACGAGGTTCCGCATCTCCGCGACATGCGCGCCGAGCGGATGGACCATGTTGATCTCTGCCCCGATGCCTTCGATGAGGCGCCGGATCTCTGCGAGATCACTTGGCATGTTGAAGGTGCCGTACATCGGCCCGAGGATATTGACCCTCGGCTTTTGCCCCGGCTGGCGCTTCGCTTCACGGGGCAGCTGGCCCCGCGTCATGCCAAATTCGGTGAAGATCCAGGTCATCGCGCGGTCCGCGCATTCCCACTGATCTTCGTCGATCG
>JBCBME010000104.1:0-7700 GCA_039822945.1 Pseudomonadota bacterium | reverse complement strand
GTGAAAGAACAGATGCGCGAGGCCCTCGGCGTGGGCCAGCCTATTTGGATCAGCTTTCCCAAGTGGCTCTACCAGTTCTTCGTCATCGAGCCGCAGGTGATGATCGACCACTATTTCGGCACGAATTTCAGCGAGGGGGAGTTCCGCGCGATTTCCTGGCAGACGCGCTCGCCGGTGATGGACATCGTCGTCCAGCGCCTGCCGCAGACGCTGTGGGTCGTGGGCGTGGCCTACATCGTTGGCTTTGCCATCGCGATCCCGGTGGGGATCTACTCGGCCTACAAGCAGTATTCGCTCTTCGACAATCTCGGCACCTTCGTGACGATGGTGGGCTTTTCGGTCCCGCCGTTCTTCTCGGGCGTGCTCGTCATCGTGATCTTTTCCGTCCAGCTCGGGTGGTTTCCCTCGATCTATGACACCACGCTCGTGGTGAATTCGTGGGAGAGCTTTCTCAAGCAGCTCAACCAGATGTTCTTGCCGGTGATGGTGCTGGCGCTGCAGATCACGAGCCAGATCAGCCGCTTCATGCGCTCCTCCATGCTCGACAATCTCAATCAGGATTACGTGCGCACGGCCCGCGCCAAGGGGCTGAGAGAACGCGCCGTGGTGATGACCCACGTGCTGCGCAACTCCATGATCCCGGTGGTCACCGTCATGGCGCTTTCGGTGCCGCAGATCTTTGGCGGGGCGATTATCACCGAGCAGGTCTTCAAGGTGAACGGGATCGGGCAGCTTCTGATCACGGCCATTCAGGCCAATGACCTGCCCATGGTGCAGACGCTCACATTCATCTTTGCAGTGCTCATCGTGCTCTTTAACCTGATCGCGGATGTCCTTTACGGGCTCCTCGATCCGAGGATCCGCTATGACTGACGCCGCGCATAACTCCCCGCTCGCCGATCCGATCCCCTCGGCGCCGCCGCGCTCGCAATGGGCAGAGGTCTGGAGCCAGTTCCGCCGTCACCGGGGAGCGATGATCTCGCTCTTTCTCCTCGTGGTCATCGTGGGGGGGACGTATCTGGGCCCCTTCATCTGGCGCGCGGATCCGCAGGCGATCCCCTCGACGCTCGACATGATCAAGCAGCGGGACGCGCGGCCGGTCTACACGCTCCTTTGGGACAGTGGCGCCAAGGTGCAGTGGGCCAATCCGCTCGGCACAGACAATCTGGCGCGCGATAACCTGGCGCGTCTGATGTATGGCGGCCGTGTTTCGATCGCGGTGGGCCTTCTGGCCATGGCGCTTTCGATCATCCTTGGGGCCGCCATCGGGGTCACGGCGGGCTATTTCAAGCGCTTTGATGCGACGCTCATGCGCCTCACCGATCTCTTCCTCGCGCTGCCGCTCCTGCCGCTGATCCTCGTGGGCTCGCTCCTTTTCCGGGAGCCGCTGGCAGCGGCCTTTGGCGTCGAGGGCGGGACGTTCATCCTGATCGTCTCTCTCATCGGCATCACGAGCTGGATGCAGACCGCGCGGATCGTGCGCGGCGACGTGCTGGCCCTCAAGGAGCGGGAATTCGTGCTCGCCGCGAAGTCCGTCGGCACAAAGCCCGGGAAGCTTATCCGGCGTCATGTGCTGCCCAATGTGCTCTCCCCCATCATGGTCTCGGCCACGCTGGGGATCGCCACCGCCATTATCACCGAGAGCGCGCTCAGCTTCCTCGGATTCGGGTTTCCGCCGGATTTCCCCACTTGGGGGCGGCTCCTCAACGACAGCGTGGATCGCATGGTGCTCTACCCCGAGCGGGTGCTCTGGCCCGGCCTCATGATCTCGCTCACGGTGCTTTGCGTGAATTATCTGGGCGACGGGCTGCGTGACGCATTGGACCCACGCATCCGCGGACGCTAAACCGCCCCTTGCGCTTGGCGGGGCTTGGCCAGTACCAATGCCGCGCTTGGTTGGGAGTTTTGCGCATGACGCGGATCACGGCGTTTGTTTTCATCATGGCGGGTCTTGCGGCCTGTGAGCCGATCCCGGGCGGGACAGCGACGGGCAATCTGCCGCCCCTGCCGGAGGAGGTGATCGCGGCTGCAGATCCCCGGTTTGTGGGCACGGCACGGCTCCTTGAGGACGGCTGCTACTGGCATGTGCATGAGAACGTGGTCGAATCGACCTTTCTGCCGCTCCGCACGCCCGATGGCCGCCCGATCTGTGCCGTGACCGCCGAAGAGCGCGCGGCACGCGCCGCGGCTGAGGCTGCCGCTGCTGCCGAGGCCGCAGGCGACGCGTCCTAACTTCTAATTCTATTTTTCGTCAGTGAGGCCAGCCCCCGTCCGCGGGTGGGGCGGTCGGTGCTAAGTCGCGTGTCGCCCGTTGTGACACCGGAAGCGCCCATGGCTGGCATCGCCAGCCAGCCCCCGACCCTCCCCACGGGAGGGGGCTTCTCCCCCTCCCAAGGTCAGGGGCTGGCCGCCGTTCTGAGTATGGTCTGCGAGGCTTACGCTTCCGCCGGGTAGAGGTGGGCCGTTTTGCCGAGCTCCACCTGATCGTAGAGCCCGATGATATGGGCCATCACCATCCGCACACAGCCCGACGAGGCGCGCCCGCCGATCGAGCGGGGCGACGTGGTGCCGTGGATGCGCAGATAGGTGTCGCGGCGCCCCTCGAAGAGATAGAGCGCGCGGGAGCCGAGCGGGTTCCACGGGCCGCCATCCATGCCGTCAGCATGCTGTTCGTACTTCTGGGGCTCGCGCTCGATCATGGCATCGGTGGGCCGCCAGGTGGGCCATTTGCGCTTGGCCCCGATGCGGTAAGAGCCGGGCTCGTAAAGGTTGCCGCGGGCAATCGCCACGCCAAAGCGGATGGCGGAGCCGTCTCCGCGCACGTGGTAGAGATAGCGCGCCACGGCGTCGACATGGATGTCGCCGGGGGTCAGACCGTCCTTGGCCTCCACAACACGCGGCAGGAACCGGGGGTGGAAGCCCCAAGGGTTCGTCGTGGACGGGTCGTAATTTGCAGGCGTCACGCGCGCATCCCAGGCATCCCACATCGCACGGTTGGAGACGGGCGGGCGCGGCGCGGGGGCCTCAGCGGCGTCGAGAAGCTCGGCCCCCTCGGTCGTGGCCGTCCCCTCTTGCGCAAGGAGCGGCAGCGCGGGCGAGAAGAGCGCGGTGGTCGTGGCAATGAAGTGGCGGCGGGTCAGCATGGCAGGTCTCCGATCCGGGCAGCAATCAGGGCGCCGCAGACGCGCCCGTGAGGGGTGAAATATCCACATACCTTATGGGTTCTGCCGCGGAGCTCAACGTCACATCCCCGCGAGGCCGCCCAAAAGCGCCGCTGTCGCGGCAATTTGGCCGCATCAGCATTGCCCAGAGGCCGGGGCCCGGTATTGAATGGGGCATGTCTGATGCTTTCTCTCTCCAGCGCCGCGCCCCGGCCGGCAACACGGCTCCGCTCACGGCGTGGGGCTTTCGCAACGAGACCGACCCGCTCACCGATGTGCTGCTGGGCTCGCCTGCGCATCTTTTCCATCGCGCGACGTCGTCGCTGTCGCGCAAGCATCTGCGGGAGGCGCCCTGCAATATCCAGATCGCGCAGGCCCAGCACGCAGAGCTCGTGAGCGCCTATGAGCATTTCGGCGTGACCGTGCACATGCCGCCGGCAGAGCCCGAGCTCACCATGCAGGTCTATACCCGCGACAGCTCTGTCATGACGCCCTATGGCGCGATCATCACGGCCATGAGCCAGTGGTGGCGGCGGGGCGAGAACTATGCCGCGATCCGCCATTACGAGCGGCTGGGCATCCCGATCTACGACATGGTGACGGCGGGCACCTTCGAGGGCGGCGATTTCAACGTCATCGAGGAGGGCTGCGTCCTCATCGGCTGCGGCGGGGCGCGCACGCAGGAGGAAGGCGCGCGCCAGGTGGCGGGCTGGTTCGAAAAGGAGGGCTGGGAGGTGCGCCTCGCCTTCATCGACGAATACTACGTCCATATCGACCTCATGGTCGTGCCCATCGCCGAAAAGCTCACCGCCGTCTGCACCGCCTGCACGGAGCCCGCCATCGTCGACTGGCTCAAAGGCAAGGGGCACGAGATCATCGACGTGCCGTTTCAGGACACCATGAACCTCGGCTGCAATCTGATGTCGCTGGGCCGCGACCGGGCGATTGCGCCCGAAAGCTCCACCCATCTCATCGGAGAGTTGCGCGCGCGGGGTTTCGAGGTGGCGGCCATCGACACGGCCGAGATCTCCAAGACCGGGGGCGGCATCCACTGCATGGCGCAGGCCCTGCGGCGCGCGGCCTGAGGCGCTACCGCGACGATCCCCATTCCAGCCAGGCCCTGTCCTCAAGTGTCAGAAGCTCAGATAAGCGCGCGTCATAGGCGGCGAGGTCGGCGTCGGCGAGCACGCCCTCCCACTTGTTGCAGCCGGCATTGGCGAAAAAGCCCGCGTCGCTCAGCCAGACCCCCTGCCCGGCCGACGGCGTGAAGCGGGCGCAATTGGCGCGCATGTTCTTGAACGTCGCGGCCTCTGTCACGTCATCGAGAAGCGCGGGCGCACCAGCGAGGCCCGTATGGGCCGCGATCTGGGCCACCGCGCCGCGCAGGTCGCGCAGCATGTCGCGGTAGTGCAGGATCAGGAGGTTTTCGCGGCCCCGCCGTGCAAGCGCGCATTTGTAATGCGTCACGATGGTGGAAAGCGGCATGGCGTCGGGCTCCCCGCCCTCCAGAAAGGCGGCAAAGCTCTCGCGCGGGTCCTCGGGAAAGAAGCGCTTGAGCATGTCGTAGGCCATGTTGTCGACATGGGCGCGGAACGAGAAATGGACGTCGATCGGGTGGCGGTAGACGCTGATATAGCGCAGCTCATCCCACCAAGGCAGCCCGTCATAGGGCGTGTGCGATTTCACCTGGCGGCGGTGGGTTTGGGCTTCCAGCCGGGCGCAGGTCTCCTCCCAATCCCGGAACTTGATGTCGATCCACGGGCTCTTGAGAGAGATGTCGGCCTCCACGCCCGGGTCTTCTGCGATGAGCATGGCGAGGATGCCCTGGACCCAGGTTGTCCCGGATTTCGAGGGGGTGTTGACGACAATGTCACCCGGACGCGCCGCAAAACTGGCCCAGCGAGAGGGATCGGACACTTCGCCCGAATAGTCAGCCGACGCCACTTCTCTTGGGGACAATGCGGGCAACGGGTGAGCCTCCCTCGCGCTCTCTGGCGGTGAGGCTAGGCGGACTGTGGCTGCAAAACAAGCGGCGTGGGTTATTCCACCGAGCGGCGGATGCGCTGGACGAGCCACCAGACGAGGAGCACCGTAAAGGGCGTGGCGATCCCGAAAAGGACGACGTTTGAGATGCCTGCAGGCTCGGCCGCGGGGCCCAGCGCGTAGACCACGAGATTGACCGCGTAATAGCTGATGGCCACGACGGAGAGGCCCTCCACCGTCTTTTGCAGACGCAGCTGCAGGTCGGCGCGTTTGTCCATGCTCTCCAGCAGTTTTTGGTTCTGCGCCTGGCGTTCGACGTCCACCGAGGTGCGCAGGAGATCCCCCACCCGGAGCGCGCGCTCGGACATATCCCGCATGCGCTGCTGGGTGGCGCGCACGGTGCGCATGGCCGGATCAAAGCGGCGCATCATGAATTCGCTGAAGGTTTGGCGGCCGTTGAAGCGCTCCTCCCGCAAAACCTCGATCCGGTTGTTGACGATGGCCTCATAGGCGCTCGTCGCCGCAAACCGGTAGGAGGCCTTGGCGTTGAGGTTTTCAAGCTCGGAGGAGAGCGCGAGAAGCTCTTGCAGCGTCGCCTCGGAGCCCTTCGGGCCGCCTGACATTTCGTCGGCGAGCCTGAGAAGCCCGCTGTCGATCTCGTTCAGTCGGGGGACGAGCGCCTGCACGCGCGCGAGCCCCAGCATGGACATGGCCTTGTAGGTTTCGATCTCGCAAAGGCGCTGGACGACGCGGCCGATGCGGCGTGTGCCGGTGTCGGACTTGGTGAAGACGGCGAGGCGCATGTGGCCCGCGGAATCGATGCGGAAATCGGAGGCCACGGTGCAGGAGCCATCCACGACCTCGCTCACGGCGAGCGATTCCGAGACGAACCAATCCTCGATGAGGGAGGCCTGCGCCTTGTGCTGCGGCTCCTCCTGGATGCGGATAAGCGCGGAGGTGAGCCGCGCGCCGGGCGCCTCGGCGAGCCAATCCTCTGGGAAGGCCTCGAAATCAGCCGGATCAAAGGGACGCTCGCCCAGCCCCTCGGACATGATCGTGTAGGTCACGAACTCCGTGTGGCTTTCCCATTTGAGCGCGTAGCGTCCCACCTTGCCAAAGTAATGCGTGGCCCCGGGCGAGGGATGATCGGCCCCGAAACGATCCAACAGTTTGATGAGGTGCCGGCGATCCCCCTCGCGGTCGCGCGACGAGGCATTTTCTGCCTGTTTGATCGCGAGATAGGCCCCCGTCGCGGGCGCGGTCATCGCCGGGAACGGGCGCGCATGGATCTCATTCGCCAGCTTGTAGCGCAGCGGGTGGTCTTCAATCGCAGGCATGCTCGCCCCTTGTGGTTTGCGCACATATAGGGGTGCGGGCCTGCGAGAAAACATCGCAGGGTTTAAATATCATATGGTTAACGCCGCCCGGGGCGCGGCTGCTCAATCGCTGTGCTCAGCGGACCTCGGCTGTGAGCGTAAAGGGCAGCGTGGAGGCGGAGCGGAAGAGCTGCGTGACGCGGAGCTCGTAGATGCCTGCGCGGGTGGTGAAGCGGAACTCGGCCTGACAATCGCCCACGCCTGAGACGCTCACGCACATGTTCTCTCCGATCACGGCGATGCGCGCCGCCTGCCCTGAGCCCACCTCGAGCGTGTAGCAGCGCGCCTGGCTCGGCGTGAGCGTGTCGCTGACGGCGCCCGAGAACGAGCCGCGTTCAAACTGGATGGGTTGGCAAAACTGCGCGGCTGCAAATGACGGCGCGAGGGTGAGGGCTGCAACGGTGAGACAGGTGCGAATGGCGTGCATGAAGGACCTCCTGAAATGAGGGAAGTCTAGCAGGAAAGGCGCGGCAGCGCGCCCTCCCCTCTGCTGTGGCAGGCGCGGCGTTTTGGCCGGGTCAGCCCGCCGCCTGCCGCGCGTAGGCGGCCGCATCGAACCAGCCGCGCGAAGATTGCACCTTGAGCTCCGGATTGAGATCCCACTCCTCCCAGCCGTGGATCTTGAGCGGGTGGCCGGTCGTGGCGTCATGGCCCGTGAACGTCCACAGAAAGAGGGCGTGGGCCTCGGAGACGCGGATGTCGTCGCAGGTGAGGGCGAGATCGGGGACATCGCGGAAAAAGCCTGCGGCCATGTCGCGAACGCGATCGCAGCCGTACCACGGCTCCCCTCTATTGATGACGATTTCGCCGTCCGGGGCATAAAAGGCTGCGACCGCTTCCGCGGATTTCGAGTTCCAGGCTGCGGTGTAGTCTTGCGCGATCTCCACAATCTTCATCGGCTCCATCTTGGGGCTCCTCCGGGTTTGCTATGGCCGCGAGAATGGCGGGCAAGATGCGATTGCGCTTAAGGGATCCTTGCGGAAGCCCTTAGGATTTTCCTGTGATTGGGAGCGGATCGACAGGCCCTGACGGGCAGCGCGCGCGGCGCCTCAGGTTTGGCGCGTTCACGCTGGGCCCGGGCCGCATGACGCTCCCCGAGGGCGCGGCGACCATCGCCGTGGAGATCATCGGGCCGATACCGGGTACCGTCATGACGTTGACGCAGTTCTCTTCGGTTCGG
>JBCBME010000103.1:0-7857 GCA_039822945.1 Pseudomonadota bacterium | reverse complement strand
TTGAGAATTTCGTCACGGGCCTCATCCTCGACAATGCGGACCGTTGGGCGTTGGCCTATCTTCCGGCAGTGCTTGGGCTCGTGATTGCCTATCTCGGCTTTCTGCGCGCAGATCGGCTGCGCCGCGTGCCGCCCAAGGCGCATGACGCAGCAGGGGGAGGCGCAGCAGCATGACGCTTCACTTCTATTTCGCGCGCCGGTTTTTCATGACCTTCGCGGCTGTGTTCGGGGTCTTTCTCGGGCTTTCGATGCTCATCGAGCTGACCGACCTGATCCGGCGATTTGCGGGAGATGGCGTGGGCTTTACGCAGGTGCTGAGCCTGGCTCTTCTCTCTGCGCCGCTCGGGTTTTACCGCCTCATGCCCATCGTGATGATCATCGCGGCGGTGACGCTTTTTTTGTCGATGGCGCGCAGCTCCGAGCTCGTGGTGGCGCGAGCCTCGGGGCGCTCGGGCATCCGGGCGCTTTTGGCGCCGGCCCTTGTGGCGCTCCTTATAGGCGTCTTTGCGATCACGGTGCTCAATCCGCTCATCGCGGCCATGAGCAAGGAATATGAGCTTCGGACCAATCAGCTCGACGATGCGGGCGGCTCAATCTTGTCGGTCTCTGACAATGGGCTTTGGCTCAGGCAGGGTACGACGACCGGCCAGACCGTGATCCGCGCGCGTAGCTCAAATCTCGACGGGACGACGCTGCGCGCGGTCACCTTCGTCTCGTTCGCGCAGGGGGGCGAACCCGTGCGGCGTATCGAGGCGGAGACGGCGACGCTCACATCTGGTGCTTGGGACCTCACAGAAGCCAAGGTCTGGCCGCTCTCGCGGGTCCCAAACCCCGAGCAATCGGCGCGCTATCACGAGGCGTTGCGCATCCCCTCCACGCTGACGCCCGAGGGCATCCGGGACAGTTTCGGGGACCCCTCCTCGATCCCGATCTGGGGGCTGCCGGGCTTTGTCGACCAGCTCGAGCGGGCGGGCTTTTCCGCGCGCCGCCACCTCGTCTGGATGCATATGGAGCTCGCCAAGCCCGTCTTTCTGGTGGCGATGCTCTTGGTGGGCGCGGTTTTCACGATGCGCCACAGCCGCGGCAATCGCGCCTCGACGGCGGTGCTTTACGCCATGATGCTAGGCTTTGGTCTCTATTTCCTGCGCAATTTCGCGCAGATCCTCGGTGAGAACGGGCAGATGCCCGTGCTCCTTGCCGCCTGGGCGCCACCCTTGGGGGCGATTGGTCTCGCGCTCGGCTGGCTCCTCCATCTGGAGGACGGATGAGACGGCTACTTGCCCTGCTTTTCATGCTGGTTGCGTGGCCCGCAGCTGCGCAGGAGCTGCCCCTTCAAGCGGCGACGCTCGTTGCCGACAGCGTGCTGGTGACCGACGAAAGGCTCCTCATCGCCGAGGGCAACGTCGACATCCTGCAGGGGGAGACCCGGCTCAGGGCGCAGCGGGTGGTCTACGATGGCGAAAACGACACGTTACTCATTGAGGGCCCGCTCGAGCTGCGGGACGGCTCGGAGACGGTGATCCTCGCGAGCCAGGCGGAGCTATCTGAGGGCCTAGAGAACGGTATCCTGCGGGGCGCGCGCCTTGTTCTTGACCAGCAGCTCCAGCTTGCGGCCGTTGAGATCCAGCGCATCGACGGGCGCTACAGCCAGGCGCTCAAGGTCGGCGCCACAAGCTGCCATGTCTGCGACAGCGGCCGCCCACCGCTCTGGCAGATCCGCGCGCGGCGTATCGTGCATGATCAGGTGGAGCAGCAGCTCTATTTCGATGACGCGCAGTTGCAGGTGCTGGGCGTACCGGTCTTCTATCTGCCTCGGTTGCGGCTGCCGGGCCCCACGCTCGAGCGTGCCACGGGATTTCTCGTGCCGGAAATCCGCTCCTCCTCGCTTCTGGGTTGGGGGATCAAGACGCCCTATTTCGTGCGCATCGGCGATCACGCGGATCTGACCTTCACGCCCTTCCTGGCAACGGACACGCGCACGCTCGAGCTGCGGTACCGCCACGCCTTTGCCTCGGGCGAGATCGAGTGGAACACCTATCTGACGCGCGACCAGTTCTCGGAGGCACGCTCCCGCGCAGGCCTCCTCGCTGAGGGGCGGTTCGACGTCTTTGCAGACTATGAGCTGCGCTTTGACATCGAGGCCACGACCGACAGCGCGTATCTGTCCGACTACGACTATTCCGAGAAAGACCGGCTCGACAGCGCCATCAGCCTCACGCGCACGGACCGCGACGCAACGAGCACATTCGAATTCATCCATATCCGCTCCCTGCGCGATGATGAGCGCAACGCCACGCTGCCCGGGCTTATCTTTGATGCGCGGCGCAAGCTCCGTTTCACACCGGAGATCATCGGCGGCGACGCGCAGCTCTCGCTCGATTTTCACAGCCACTTTCGCACGTCTGATGACACAACCGATACCGATGGCGATGGCATCTCTGACGGGCTCGACCTCACGCGGGTGGGGGTCGCCCTCGACTGGCAGCGCGAATGGGTAGTGGGCCCTGGCCTCATCCTTGGCGCCAAGGCGATGGCTGTAGGCGACGCCTACGCCTTCGGCGACCAGGTGAACTTTGACGACACGGTCGCGCGGAGTTCGGGCGGCGCGGCGGTCTCGCTGGGCTGGCCGCTCATGATGCGCACGGCAGCGGGCGCGCATCACGTGCTTGAGCCGAAGATCCAGCTTGCCATGACCGATGTCAGCAGCGCCGATATCCCCAACGAGGACAGCACGCGCGTGGAGTTCGACGAGGGCAACCTCTTTGCCCTGAACCGCGCGCCGGGCTCTGACGTCATCGAAGACGGCTCGCGGTTGGATGTCGGGGTCAGCTGGGCACGCTCCGGCCCACGGGGGTGGGACAGTACGCTCACACTCGGGCGCATGGTGCGCTTTTCCGGCACGAACGCGTTCACCCGCTCGTCTGGCATTGCGGGGGATAGCTCTAACTGGCTCATCTCCGGCACATTGGACACCCAAAGCGCATTTGGTTTCACCGGGCGTATCCTTCTCGAGCAGGACCTCTCGGTCACCGAAAGTGCGCTGCGCATGGCCTATGATGGCGGGCGGTTCCGCTCATCGACGGCCTATGCATACCTGTCGTCAGACCCCGAAGAAGACCGCACCTCCCCAGCCTCAGAGCTCGCGCTGGATGCGGCCTACGACATCAACGACGTCGTGACCGGGCTTTTTGATGTGCGCTACGACTTCAATGCCAACACAACGACCGAGGCCGGCCTTGGCCTCACATACTCCAACGAATGCGTGGAAGTGGCGCTTTCCGTCTCGCGCAACTTCACCTCATCGGGTAACGTCACGCCCAGCACCGATTTTGGCCTGACGGTGGGCCTGAAAGGGTTTGGAACAACTGCGGGGAGACCCCGCGCCGCGCCGTCGTGCCGGTAACTCGGAAGAGCCAAAAGAAAGCTGAGCAGAACTATGGTCTCCCTCTCCCGCGTCTTCGCCGTCTTGGCGCTTTGCACCGCGCCGATCATCGCTATGGCGCAAAGCCAGTTTGCCACGGTGGCCACTGTGGACGGGGCTGCAATCACGGCCTTTGAGGTGGATCAGCGGACGCGTTTTTTGCGCTTTCTGCGCGCGCCGGGCGCGGGGCCTGATCTGGCTATGGAACAGCTCATCGACGATCAGCTGCGCCTCGCGGCGGCGCGCCAAGCGGGCATTGAGCTTACCCCGGAGGGTCTCGATGCCGGGGTCGAGGATTTCGCGGGCCGGGCCGATATCACGGTCGAAGAATTCACTCGCCGCCTGCGCGCGCAGGGGATCGAGCTTGGCACGGCGCGGGAGTTTGTCCGCGCGGGCCTGACATGGCGCGAAGTGGTGCGCTCACGCTTTGGCAGCCGCGCGCAAATCTCAGATGACGAGATCGATCGCGCCTTGGGAGCAGGTGCAAACGGGACGCGTATCCGCGTCCTCCTCAACGAGATCATTCTGCCCGCACGCCCTGACCGGCCCGAAGAGGTGGCGAACTCCACCCGCGAGGCGGAGCGCCTGCAATCGATCACCTCCTTCTCGCGGTTTCAGGCCGAGGCGGGCCGCCTGTCAGCGGGCCCCTCGCGGGACCAGAACGGACGGCTCAACTGGCTGGAGCTGTCTGAACTGCCTGCGAGCCTCGGCCCCATTCTCCTTGCGCTCGACCGCGGAGAGGTGACAGCGCCCTTGCGCACGCAGAACGCCATCATCCTCTTCCAGCTCCGGGATATCGAAGAGGTGGCCGGGGATCCGACGCCGCCGGCAGCGATTGACTATGCCGCCCTCTACCTGCCCGGCGGCACAAGCGCGCAGACGCAGGCGTCCCGCATCAAGGCGCGCATCGACACCTGCGATGACCTTTACGGCGAGGCGCGCCGCATGGCGCCCGAGGCGCTGGAGCGCGGCGCCAAACCGCTGGCCGACATCCCCGAGGATGTGGCGCTTGAGCTTGCCAAGCTCGATGCCAACGAGGTCTCGACCGCGCTCACCCGTGCCGGGGGCGAGACGCTCGTCTTTCTCATGCTGTGTTCGCGCGTGCCCACGCTGAGCGAAGACGGCGAAGGCACGGATCGCGAGGCTGTGCGCCAGCAGCTCCGCTCCAGCCGGCTTGAGGGCTTTGCCGACGGATTTCTCGCAGAACTCCGGGCGCAAGCCGTCATCCAGATCAATTGAGGCCATGACACGCCCCATCGCGCTCAGCTGCGGCGAACCGGCGGGCATCGGGCCCGAGATCGCTCAAAAGGCGTGGGACGCGCTCAAAGGCGATGTGCCGTTCGTTTGGCTGGGTGACCCGCGGATGCTGCCGCTCGACCTGCCTTGGGACATGGTGGCAAGCGCGGCAGAGGCCAGCGCCGTCGCCCCGCGCGCCATGCCCGTCCTTGAAGTCCCCTTTGCCGGAGGCCCCGCGCGCGGCACGGCGGACCCCGCCAATGCGGCCGGTGTCATCGCGGCGATCGAGCGTGGCGTGGCCCTCGTGCAATCGGGGGCCGCAAGCGCACTATGTACGGCCCCCATTCACAAGGCCGCGCTAAAGGATGGCGCAGGCTTTTCCTTTCCCGGTCACACGGAGTTTCTGGCCCATCTCGCCGGAGTGGAGGACGTGGTGATGATGCTCGCATGCGCGGATCTGCGCGTGGTGCCCGCGACAATCCACATCCCGCTCCATGCTGTGCCCGACGCCTTGACCGAAGAGGTGCTGCGCAAGCAAGTGTCGATCACGCATGACGCGCTTTCAGGCATGTTCGGCATCCCGGCGCCGCGTATCGCGATCGCGGGCCTCAATCCACACGCCGGTGAAGATGGCAAGATGGGGACAGAGGAACTGGACTGGATGCGAGCCGCTGTCGCGCGGCTGGCGGATGAGGGCTTTGACGTGCAGGGCCCCCTCCCCGCGGACACGATGTTTCATGCGCGCGCACGGGCGAGCTATGACGTGGCGATCTGTGCCTATCACGATCAGGCGCTCATCCCGATCAAGACGCTCGACTTCGATGGTGGTGTGAACGTGACGCTTGGCCTGCCTTTTCTGCGCACGTCGCCCGATCACGGCACGGCCTCTAACATCGCAGGCAAAGGCATCGCGCGCCCCGACAGCCTCATCGAGGCGCTGCGCATGGCCGCCGACATGGCACGCTGATGCAGATCGACGGGCTGCCACCTCTGCGCGAGGTGATCGCGCGCCACGGGCTCAATGCCCGGAAGTCGCTGGGGCAGAACTTCCTGCTCGACCTGAACCTCACGGCGAAGATTGCGCGACAGGCCGGTGATCTCGCGGGCTGCGATGTCCTTGAGATCGGGCCCGGCCCCGGCGGGCTCACGCGCGGGCTCCTCGCGGAAGGGGCACGGCGCGTTGTGGCTGTGGAAAAGGACGAGCGCTGCCTGCCTGCGCTCTTGGAGGTGGCGGCGGCCTATCCCGGGCGGCTTGAGGTGCTCAATGCTGATGCGCTGAGCCTTGATGCTGAGGCGCATCTCACGCCGCCGGTGCGGGTCATCGCCAACCTGCCCTACAATGTCGGCACGGAGCTTTTGACGCGGTGGCTGACCCCGCCTGCCTGGCCCCCGTTTTGGGAGAGCCTGACGCTCATGTTTCAAAAGGAAGTGGCAGAGCGGATCGTCGCGGAGCCCGGCAGCAAGGCCTATGGGCGGCTCGCGATCCTTGCCCAGTGGCGGTCGGACGCACGGATTGCCATGCGTTTGCCGCCAGAGGCGTTTCAACCGGCCCCGAAGGTGCATTCTGCCGTAGTGCATCTCACAGCACTCCCGGCCCCGCGCTATGAAGCAGACGCGAGCGTCTTGAGCATGGTGACGGCCAAGGCCTTTGGCCAAAGACGCAAGATGCTGCGCGCGAGCCTAAAGGGCCTCATCCCAGATCTCGAGGCCACGCTCGAAGCGGCAGAGATCGAGCCCACGGCTCGGGCCGAAGAGATTGATCTGAAACGGTTCTGTGATCTCGCGCGGCGCGTTGCCGCCGCTCGCTAGCGCTTTATTCGGCAGCCTGAGGCGCCTCGCCCTCATCTGCGGCCGGTGCCTTTTTACGGCTGCGTGTCCGCTTGGGCTTGGGGGTGTTTTCCGGTGTTTCAACGAGACCGCTATCCACGCTGTCGGCGCTGTTTTCCACCACGTCCGGCTGCTCCTGTCCTGCAGGATCGGACTGGGCGGGCTCACCGTTTGACTCGCGCTCCTGGCGCTCGGCGCGCTCACGGTCACGCTCGGCCTGGCGTTCGCGGTTCTGGCGCTCCTGCTCTTCGCGGCGCGCCTCCTGTTCCTTTTGCGCTTCGCCCAGCATGCGCGTGTAATGTTCGGCATGCTGTTGGAAGTTCTCGGCGGCCACGCGGTCACCGGACAGCTGCGCATCGCGCGTGAGCTGATTGTACTTGTCGATAATCTGCTGCGGGGTGCCGCGCACCTTGCCCTCGGGGCCCGAGCTATCAAACACGCGATTGACGATATTGCCCATCGAGCGGTTGTTATTGTTGCGGTTTTTGGACCGCGAACGGGATTTCGATGATCTCATAAAAGTGTTTCTTGAGCCTGTGTCGTGTGACCGCGCTGCGGGCCTGGGTCACATGTTTTGTCGCTGGCATTCTGCGGGGAGCGAGCTCACCCTGCGAATGGTGTTAGTTTGCATGTGCCACGCCCGCTCGCAACCTTAAACGTGGAAAAGCTGCTAAAAATCGGTGGAAAACCGCCTCAGAGCGGGCTTTTCGCAATCAAAACGCGGGGACGGGCATCCAAATCAGCCCGAAACTCGAGATCTGCCCATCCCTCGCCGCGGGCAATTCCGGCCACATCATCGCCCTGCCCGGCCCCGAATTCGACGATAAGCCGCCCTCCCGGAGCCAGATGGCGGGAAGCTCCCGAAAAAAGGGCGCGGTAGCTGGCCAGCCCATCGCCCTCATCGGTGAGGGCCATGCGCGGCTCGTGTCCGAGCTCTGGGGCGAGATCGGCCATCTCAGCGGCAGGTATGTAGGGCGGGTTTGAAACAATGAGGTCATAGCGGTCGTCCACATCGCTGAACCAGTCTGAGCGGACCATGCGGGCGCGCTTGGCTACGGCGAGACGTCGAGCATTATCCTCCGCGATGGCCAGCGCGCCAATGGAGATATCCGTGCCCACGCCGGTGGCGTCGGTGCGTTCGGCAAGGAGTGTCAGAAGGATCGCCCCGGACCCGGTCCCGATATCGAGCACCTGCACTAACGGCACCTCAAGCGCGGCTGAGATAAGAGCCTCCGTTTCCGGGCGCGGATCAAGCACGTCGCGGGTGACAACAAAGCTACGCCCGTAGAAGTCGCGCGAGCCCGTCAGGTGGGACACCGGCACCCGGTCTGCCCGCTTGGATAGCATCTTGCGAAACGCGGCTTCCTCGGAGGG
>JBCBME010000102.1:0-7870 GCA_039822945.1 Pseudomonadota bacterium | reverse complement strand
ATGCGATCCTGTGGTCGATGCTTCTGAACAGCGGGGCCTTCATTGCTGTCTCGCTTTTGACGTTCCCAACTCCTCTCGAACGTTTGCAGGGCGCGCAGATGGTCAACGTGTTCGATCTTAGTCAGGAGACTCGCAGCCATCTCCCGAAACCTGTGGAAAGCGAAGACTTGCTGATCATGTCCCAGCGTATTCTGGGCTCGGTAGAGGCGCAGTCGCTCTTTCAGGGTGAGGCGAGCCGACAGGGCAAGGCGGGCTTCCTTCCGGATCCGACGCCGGACTTTTTGGCCCGGCTCGAGCGGGAACTCGCGGGTTCGGTTGGGGCTGCAACGGCTCACGCCATGGTTGGGCAGATTGTCGGGCGCGCAGCCGTCACCGTTGAAGAGCTTCTTGCGGTGGCAGATGAGACTGCGCAGATGATGGAGTATTCGAGCCAGCTCGAACAGAAGTCCGATGAGCAGGCGAGAACGGCGCGCCAGCTCCGCCGTGCCAATGAAAAGCTCACTGCGCTCTCGGTCCAAAAGGACGCATTCTTGAGCCAAATCAGCCACGAGTTGCGGACGCCGATGACGTCGATCAGGGCCTTCTCGGAGATCTTGCAGGAGCCCGCTTTAAGCGCGGAGGACCGCCAGCAGTTTGCCGGCGTTATCTACGATGAATCGATACGTTTGACCCGGTTGCTTGATGATCTGCTCGACCTTGGCGTGCTTGAGAATGGGCAAGTGGCGCTCGAGGTGCAGACCTCTTCGTTGCGGGCGGTTATCGACAGAGCTTTGGCGGCCTCCAACGTTGACAAAAGGCTCACAATTCAACTGCCACGCACCGGCGGTGAGACCATCGTTGAAACGGACGTGGGCCGCCTCGCGCAGGTCTTCATCAACTTGATCCGAAACGCAGAGAAGTACTGTGATGCGGAGCACCCCCATCTCGCGATCCGAATTCGCAGCTCTGGAGGTTCGGTCAGTGTCGACTTTATCGACAATGGCTCTGGGATCGCGGCCTCGGAACGTGACGTGATCTTTGAGAAGTTCTCGCGGCTGACCGACACACAGCGCGCGGGTGGCGCGGGTCTCGGCCTTGCCATCTGCCGGGAGGTGATGGCCAACCTCAAGGGGTCGATTTCCTATCTGCCGGGGCAGGGCGGTGCGGCCTTTCGCGTGACGATGCCTTTGCGGCTTGCAATGGCGGCTGAGTGATCTTCAGCCTTGCGCGCGCGCCTCGGCCAGCGCGTCGATCTGGGGCGCGATGTGGGCTTGGTCATATCCCCCACGCGCGCAGGCGGCGATGATGTCCTCTGTCGGCATCTGCCCGGCCTGCGCAAAAGACCAAACAATAGAAGAGCGGTTTCCCGACGCGCAGTAAGCGAGAACGGGCCCATCCGCCTCGGCGCAAGCGGCAGCTTGAACCTCGACATTCTCCATCGTCATTTGTCCGGGCATGACCGGGTTCTCGACGAAGCTGAGGCCCGCTGCCTCCGTCGCGGCCTTGAGGACGTCGGCGCCGAGCTCGACCGGGTTCTCCATGTCGGGCCTGTTGCAGATGACGCGCGTGAAGCCCGCCGCTTTGATGGCGGGGAGGTCCTCCGGGGCGATCTGCGGGCTTACGGCGTAGGCGGGGGTCAGGGTGCGAATGTCCATGCTTGGTGCGTAAATGGCGCGGGGTGGCAGGTAAAGGCCGATTCGGGACCTCAAAACTTGCGTGATCGCTTGGTTTTTCCCAAACTTATCGACAAGGCAGACAGGCAGTAGCAAGCTCCCCCAAGAGGCGCGGCATGACCGACCCAGTGACATATGCGGTGCGCGACGGCGTGGCCGTCATCGAGATCTACAACCCGCCATTCAATGCGCTCGACCGCGCCGTGCGGACGGGCATCCTGGAGGCGCTCATGCGCCTCTCTGAGGACAAGGTAGCAAGTGCGGCCATCATCTGCGCAAAGGGCCCCAGCTTTCTGACCCCTTCCGACGTCCGGGACTTCGAGGATCGCAGTCACTCGCCTTTGCTGACGGAGGTCTGTGATGCTCTGGAGGCGTCAAAAAAGCCGATCGTGGCGTGTCTTCACGGGGCAGCCCTTGGCGGCGGCTATGAGCTCGCGCTGGCGGCTCATGCAAGGCTCGCGAAGCCCGGCGCCAAGGTGGGTTTTCCCGAGATCACGTTGGGCCTGATCCCCGAGGCAGGGGGAACGCAAAGGCTGCCACGACTCGTGCCGGTCGATGCCGCATTGGAGATGCTCCTGAGTGGAAAGTCGGTCGACATTGCGCCTGAGCACAACCCGGGCTGGGTCGACGGGGTCGTGGACGGCGACCTCATCTCTGCGGGCATTTCCTACGCCACTGGCCTCGTTGATGCAGGTTTTCAGCCGACGCGCGAGAGAAGAGAACGCTTCGGGGAAGGGCTCGACTACCAAGACGCAATCGCCCGTGCCCGAACCGAGTATGGCCGATCTCCGACGCAAGCGCCGACTGCACTCATCGATTGCATAGAGGCCGCGCCTCTTTTGCCGTTTGATGCCGGTGCCGCTCTTGAGCGCGATCTCTTCACAAGCCTCGCCAACACTGATGAGGCGCAGGCGCTCCGCCATGTCTACATCGCGGTTCGAGAGGCAGCGACGCCCCGCGGGGGCCTGCCGGAAGTTGCGGCACCTTGGAGCGTAGGCCTCGTTGGGGGTGGTGCCATGGGCGCGGGGATCGCTGTGTCCTGCCTTGATAGCGGCCGGCCGGTGCAGCTTGTTGAACGTGATGAAGCGAGCGTAGCCGCCGCTGAGGCCCGAATTCGCGGCATTTATCAGCGCGCTGTATCGAGGCGCCGTTTGGGTCAGGATGCCATGACGGACCGTCTCGCGCGGCTCACATGCACCACGGATCTAGATGCCTTGAGCGACGCAGACATTGTGATCGAGGCGGTGCCGGAAGATCTGGCGACGAAGGAAGCTGTCTGGGCACGGATCGGGCGCGTTGCGAAAGAGGGCGCACTCCTTGCGACCAATACCTCCTACCTCGACATCGAATATCTCGCGGAAGCGTCTGAGCGTCCGAACCAGATGCTCGCTCTTCACTTCTTTGCTCCAGCGCATGTTCAGCACCTCGTGGAAGTGGGGGTGTGCCTCGATACAGGGCAGGAGGCGGAGGCGGCGGCCTTTGCCTTTGTGAACGCCCTCCAGAAAAAGCCGGTTCGTGTGAGCGCCTCCGAGGGTCTGATCGGCAACCGCATCCTGACGGCTTTCCGCCTCGCGGCGGACGGGCTCGTGGCGCGTGGAGCCTCGCCCTATGATGTCGACGCTGCGATGCGTGCTTACGGCTTTAAGATGGGGCCGTACGAGGCGTTTGACTTGTCTGGGCTCGACGTGTCTGCCGCCTTCCGCGCGCTTTATGCGGAAGGGCTCGGTGCCAGGCGCTTTGACGTTGCTGACATGCTGATGCGGGAAGGGGCCCTGGGGCAAAAGACCGGACGTGGCTTTTACAAGTACCTGGGAGACGACCGGCGAACGGTTCGGCAAAACCCGGCCCTTCTGGCGACGATTGCATCGGAACGCGAAGCGCGGGGCATGTCGACGACGCAGGTCAGTGCCGCCGAGATTGAAAAGGCCTGCCTCCTTGCCATGGCGAACGAGGGGGCGCGGATCCTCGATGAAGGCTTGGCTGAACGTGCAGGCGACATCGATGTGGTGATGCTGCTTGCCTTTGGCTTTCCGCGTCACAAGGGCGGCCCCATGAAAGCGGCAGAACTGCGGGGGCTGCTCGGGGATCTTCGGACCCTTGAAATATGGGCTGCTGCAGACCCGTTTTGGGCTCCGGCAGAGGGCCTTCGGGACGCGGTCAAGAACGGAAATCGGTTCTCCGCGGTGCTTTAGGTCAAGAAGAGCCCCATTATCAGCGTCATCAGCCCAATCGCTGCTACCGCGAGGGCTCCAAGATTGACGGCGAGAAGCTTGCTCAGGCGCGCTTTCATTTCCTCGTCGGGTAGATCGAGGCGGCGCGCCCGCATGGCTGCTACGATGCACCAAACGAGCCCAGCGACGCCCAGAAGCGCCAGAGCCGTTCCGATGGGTACAAGCAAAGAGAGCATCACAACGCCTCCATTTGACGGCCGCGCTGATAAACCAGCCTGGGGCGACCGCCAAGGCCTTGCAGCGTTCTTGCCCGCAGACTATCGGGGGGCCTCAGCCGTTGAAGGAGCCCATGTCATGTCCGATCTCGCCACTGATCCCGCATCCGATGCCAGCTCCGAGAGCTACCGCGTTACGGCTGGGGAACTGCGCCAATTCATCGAACGGTTTGAGCGGCTCGAGGCCGAAAAGAAAGACCTCGCCGAGCAGCAGAAAGAGGTGATGGCAGAAGCCAAGGCGCGCGGCTACGACACGAAAGTGATGCGCAAGATCGTGGCGCTGCGAAAGCGCGACAAAGACGATATCGCAGAGGAAGAAGCGGTGCTCGACATGTATAAGGCCGCGCTGGGCATGTAACGCGAGGGGCGCTAGGGCGTGATAAGTGTCACGCCATGGATGCGCTCGATCGTATAGAGGTCTTCCTCGTAGCTTGAGGTGAGCGCATCGACGGTCTCTTCCGTCCAACCCGGCATATCGAGCTCTTCTTCCAGTTCTTCGGCAATCGCGAATTTATCCAGAAAGGCCGCGATAATGCGGCGTTTTTGTACCTCTGTCTGGGGAGGATGGCTTTTGAGGTAGCTGAGAAACCTCTTGAAGCCCTCCTCCGTCATGATCTCAGCCAAAAGATCAAATCCGCCGACAATGGGCATGCCATGCTCAAGGCCGGAGATTTCGCGGATGAGCTGTGACCAGATCAGCGGCGTATCTTCGTTGCACCACACCGTAAACTCGGCCTGGGGGCAGGCCTCACGCAGACGCGTGATGACGTCAGACCACCGAATGTCGAACGGGTCGAGCTCTGCCCTGATGCGATCCCGCACCGCATCAGGAAGAGGCGCCAGCACTGCCGGAATAAATGTCGCAGGATTTCGGATGCCGAGGTGAAGCTCGAGTTTGTCGGTCGGGAAGATCCGGGCAAGAGCTGCGGCGCGGGATGGCCCGAGATGATAGAGCTGGCCATTTTCGAAGACGCGCGCGTTGATGCAGCAGAAATTCGCGTTGCTCATGATGAGACGGTCTGCGTCTTCTGCTCCGAGGATCGCATCGAGCATTTCGGTACGATCAATATCGGGACCCGCCCCGCTCGCCATGGCTTGCAATGTTTCTCGCAGAAGCTTTCGGTAACGCCCGGGATTTGGCACGCTTATGCCTTGCTCGGCCAGCGTCTCGCGATTTTTGAGAAGGCACTTGAGGAGCCTGTCCTCATCCGTCTCGTGCGCGCCGATATGATAGACGATTTCCATGCTCAGACACGCCTTCACCGGCTTATTCTTCGGTTGGAGTGTTATCCCGAGAAATGGCGGCCCGTTCAAGCCCTTGGCGCGTGAGCCTCGCTCAAAGCCAGGGTCCGGAGGGGTGGAGAGCTTCGAGGACCCTTGCACCCTGAGGGCTCCACGCGTATCTGACCCGCGTGCCTCTATAGCTCAGCTGGTAGAGCAACTGATTTGTAATCAGTGGGTCGGGAGTTCGAGTCTCTCTGGGGGCACCACACTAGATTTCACGCATACGACGTCGGCTATCGACCCGAAGAGATGGGCTTGGCTGCGGCGAACTCGATTGGCCACGAAATGCGGTTGCGCCCGTGTCGCGCCCACCCTACACGCGCCTATCTTTCAACGACCGCCGCGGACGCCTCCGCGGCGCTGATGCAATGGCGAGGACGACATGCAGGTCACAGAAACTCTCAACGAAGGTCTCAAGCGGGGCTACAAGATCAACCTCCCGGCGAGCGAGCTCGACGCGAAGGTGACTGAAAAACTCAAGGAAGCGCAGCCCGACATCGAGATGAAGGGCTTTCGGAAGGGCAAGGTCCCTCTCGCGCTTCTCAAAAAGCAGTTCGGCGATCGCGTTCTTGGTGAAGCGCTTCAGGAAACGATCGATGGCGCAATGGCCTCGCATTTTGAGGAAAGCGGCGATCGGCCCGCCATGCAGCCTGACATGAAAATGGCCAATGAAGGCTGGAAGCCGGGCGATGACGTCGAGGTCGAGATGACCTACGAGGCATTGCCGGAGATGCCCGAGGTCGATCTCAAGGCCATCGCACTTGATAAGATGGTGGCCAAGGCTGATGATGCCGCCGTGGACGAGGCACTTGAGAGCCTCGCCGAGAACGCGCAGAACTTCGAAGACCGCAAGAAGGGCTCCAAGGCCAAGGATGGTGACCAGGTCACGATGGATTTCTTGGGCAAGGTTGACGGCGAAGCGTTTGAGGGTGGCTCGGCAGAGGATTACCCACTGGTGCTCGGTTCAAACTCCTTCATTCCGGGTTTTGAGGACCAGCTCGTTGGCGTGAAAGCCGGTGAGGAGAAAGATGTCACCGTCTCCTTCCCCGAGGACTACCAGGCCGCGCATCTGGCGGGCAAAGAGGCCGTCTTCACGTGCACGATCAAGGCCGTCAAGGAACCCAAGAAGGCCGAGATCAATGATGACATGGCCAAGCAGTTTGGAGCCGAAGATCTTGCGGCGCTCAAAACTCAGGTGTCTGAGCGTCTTGAGGCGGAGTATTCAGGCGCGGCCCGCGCCGTTCAAAAGCGTGCCCTTCTGGATGAGCTCGACAAGGTTGTGACGTTTGAGCTTCCACCGTCGCTTGTGACCGCGGAGGCCGGCCAGATCGCGCACCAGCTTTGGCACGAAGAAAATCCGGATGTGCAGGGTCATGATCATCCCGAGATCGAGCCTACGGATGAGCACAACCGTCTGGCTGAGCGCCGTGTGAAGCTCGGACTTCTTCTGGCGGAGCTCGGACGCAAGGCCGAGGTTGAGGTCACCGATGCCGAGATGACGCAAGCGATCATGAACGCTGCGCGCCAATATCCGGGTCAGGAGCGCCAATTCTTTGAGTTCGTTCAGCAGAACCAGCAGATGCAGCAGCAGCTGCGTGCGCCCGTCTTCGAAGATAAGGTCGTTGACTACATCTTTGAGCTTGCGACGGTGAGCGAAAAAGAAGTGTCGAAGGACGAGCTCCAAAAGGCGCTGGAGGCACTCGACGAAGAATAAGGCGAGACGGCCGGACGACGCTATTGCTTCGCAAGGCGCCCCGCCCACCGTCCCTTATGCTCGTAAATGATGGGGCTGGCCGCTTGGCTGGCCCCTTTTCTTTCTAGGGTTTTGGCGCTCGCCGGTAGGACTTGCTGGGGTTACGAGCCGTAGATTGCGCGCGCGCGTTACCCTGGTCGCAAGCCCGTTTCGACAAGGAGGCCGCGCCTTTTGGCCTCGAAGTAGTATCCGCGTGCGTACCAATTGATGGCGACGTCGTGGTCCCCATCGGAGAGAAGCCAAGCGCCCTTGAGGTACTTAAGCGCGAATTGGAGGTTGGTGTCGGCGTCGAGGAGCTCGCTCGCTTCCCCCCGAAAGCCCATGCTGCGCGCTGTCTCAGGTAGGATTTGCAAAAGGCCCCAATATGGGCCGTTGCGCGCCCAGGGGCGATGGGTGCTTTCCCGGATGGCGAGTTTGTGCACCAAAAGGCGGGGGAGCTCGTAATGGTCGGCCCAGAAATTGATCTTGGCCCGTAGCTCCGGCGTTTCGTTCGGGTGAAGTGGGATCGCGAGAGCGTCTTGCTGCTGTGGCTGCACCGAAGGTGTGCCACAGGCGGCTAAATGAAAGGCAGCAAGTGCGAGCAGGATGAGCGGCAGGCGCATGGGTGGATCCGATTGTGTGATGCGAACAGTACCATGCAGATCATCGGCCAGAGCCAGTGCGCAAGGTGGCACTTTGCGGCTTGGCGGAAATGAGCCGCATATTATCTGCGCCGCTTTGCGTTTGAGGCGGTCG
>JBCBME010000101.1:0-7873 GCA_039822945.1 Pseudomonadota bacterium | reverse complement strand
TGGCGCAATCGCTCGAAATCATCCGCCGCCGCATCGACGAAGCGGGGACGCGCGAGCCCACCATTCAGCGCCAGGGCGAACGCCGCATCCTCATCCAGGTGCCCGGCATCGGGTCGGCCGCCGAGGTCAAGGAACTGATCGGGCGCCCGGCGCTCTTGACCTTCCAGCCCGTCGTGGGCCGCACGACGGATGAAACCGCCAATCCCGGCGCGGGAAATGAGCTTTTGCCCGCCCAGAACGAGCCCGGCATCTTCTACATCCTCGAACGCACGCCCGTTGTGACGGGAGAGACGCTCGTGAATGCGCAGCCCTCGTTTGATCAAAACGGCAACCCGAGCGTTGATTTCCGCTTCAACACGTCGGGTGCGCGCGATTTCGGGGATTACACCAGCGCCAATATCGGCTCCCCCTTCGCGATCGTGCTCGACAGCGAGGTGGTGAGCGCCCCCACGATCCAGAGCGCCATCACCGGCGGCTCGGGCCAGATCACAGGGGCATTCTCGATCGAGGAATCAACGCAGCTCGCGATCCTCTTGCGGGCAGGCTCGCTGCCTGCGGGCCTCGATTTTCTCGAGGAACGCACCGTGGGCCCCGAACTCGGGCAGGACAGCATCGATGCGGGCACGATCGCCTGCATCGTGGCCTTCGCGCTCGTGCTCGTCTTCATGGCGCTGAGCTACGGCCTCTTTGGGCTCTTTGCGAATGTGGCGCTCATCATCAACGTTGCACTGATCTTTGGGATGCTCTCGACGCTCGGGGCCACGCTCACGCTGCCTGGCATTGCGGGCATCGTGCTCACCATCGGGATGGCAGTGGACGCCAACGTCCTCATCTTCGAGCGCATCCGCGAAGAGATCAAAACCGCCAAGGGCCCGGCCCGCGCCATCGAGCTTGGCTATGAAAAGGCGCTGAGCGCCATCATCGACGCCAACATCACCACCTTCATTACCGCGCTTATCCTCTACCTGATGGGTTCTGGCCCCGTGCGCGGCTTTGCCATCACGCTGGGCCTTGGGATCCTCACGTCGGTCTTCACCGCGATCTTTGTTACGCGGGTGCTCGTGGTGATGTGGTTTGAGCGCAAGCGTCCGAAGGTGATCGAAGTATGAGCGCGCCAGCCACTGATTTCACTGCCTTCATGGCAGGCAAGGGAGGGGCGTCATGCGCCTGAGACTGGTCCCAAAGGAGACATCGTTCAATTTCTTCTCCCGTTGGAAGATCTGGTTCGGCATTTCCGCCTTCCTGATGGTCCTCGCCTTCGGCTCCTACATGCTCCAGGGTCTGAACTTCGGGATCGACTTCCGCGGCGGCACAACGATCCGCACGGAATCCACGGAGCCCCTCGACGTGGGGACGTACCGCGACGCGCTCCAGGCGCTTGAGCTCGGCGATGTGTCGATCTCGGAGGTCTTTGATCCCACATTCGGGCCCGACGAAAACGTGGCGCAGATCTCCATCCAGGCACAGGAGGGGCAAGAGAGTGTCACGCCGGAGACAATCGCCGCTGTGGCGGATGCGCTCTCCGCGGTGGATCCGGGTCTCAAGTTACCCTTTCCGAGCGTGGAGTCGGTGGGGCCGACCGTCTCAGGCGAGCTCATCCAGACCGCCGTCATCGCCGTCCTCCTCGCGATCGGGGCGGTGCTCATATACATCTGGCTCCGGTTTGAGTGGCAGTTCGCGCTGGGCGCGGTGGCCGCGCTCGTACACGATGTCATCCTCACCATCGGCATCTTCTCGGAGCTTCAGATCCGTTTTGATCTGGCCATTATCGCGGCCCTCCTGACGATCGTGGGCTACTCGCTCAACGACACGGTGGTGGTCTTTGACCGCGTCCGGGAGAACTTGCGCAAGTATAAGAAAAGGCCGCTGCAGGAGGTGCTTAACCTCTCCATCAACGAGACGCTGAGCCGGACGGTGATGACGTCTGTGACCACGCTTCTCGCTCTCTTCTCGCTCTTCGTTCTTGGGGGCGACGTGATCCGTGGCTTTGTCTTCGCGATGATCTGGGGCGTGATCGTTGGCACCTATTCGTCGATCTTCGTGGCGTCCGCGATCCTTCTTTATCTCGGGGTGAAGCGGGATTGGTCGAAATCTACGGCCTCCGCGGGCACGCAATTCGGCGCGGCCGATGGTGGCACCAACTTCGATGTCCCGAGCCGCTTCCGCTCGGATGCGGGCAGCGCGAAATCGAAGAAGGGCGAGGGCTCTGGGGATGCGGAAGAGGGCTCCTGAGCCCCACGCATCCCGCCGGCCTGATGCTCTGAGATCGGACGCTCCATGGCAAACGGACTTGAGATCAAAGGCCTGACCATCGGACGCCCCGGCGCGCCGCTCCTGTCTGACATTGAGATCGCGCTTACGCCGGGCCAGGCGCTCTCGCTCCACGGGCCAAATGGCCTCGGCAAGACGACCCTCCTGCGGACCCTTGCGGGCCTGACACCGCCCCTTGGCGGGCAGCTCCACCATGATCCCGAACAGGTGGCCTACGCCGCCCACGCGGACGCGCTCAAGGCCACGCTCACGCTGGAAGAGATGCTCCGCTTTTGGGGGCAAATGGCGGGGACTGACAACGTCGAGGCCGCGCTCGCGGCCTTCGGTCTTGCACCACTCCGTCACCGGGCCGGGCGCGATCTGTCGGCAGGCCAGCGGCGGCGCGGGGCCCTTGCGCGGCTCCTCATGCTCGACCGTTCCATCTGGCTCCTCGATGAGCCGACCGCGGCCCTCGATGCAGAGGGTCAGGCCCAGCTTGCCCGAGTACTGGAGAGCCACCTCGACGGAGGCGGGGTCGCGGTGCTCGTGACCCATGGCGTGCCGGTGATCGATTGCGCGCGGCTCGATCTGTCGCGCTTTGCCGCCCGCCCGGACGCCGCTCCGGGGGCATTCAGCGAGGCCGTGGAATGAGCGCGCTCCTCCTGCGAGATCTCCGGTTGGCGCTACGCTCCGGCGGAGGCTTCGGGCTCGGCCTCGCCTTCTTTCTGATCGTCATCGTGCTTGTGCCTTTCGCGGTGGGGCCCGCGCGCGCGGGCCTTGTTTCCATCGCGCCGGGGATCTTGTGGCTCGCGGCCCTTCTGGCGACGCTTCTCACGCTCGACCGGCTTTTTGCGCTGGATGCGGAGGATGGCAGCCTTGAGCAACTGGCGCTCGTTCTGCCTGCGGAGGCCATCGTCTTTGCCAAGGCGCTCGCGCACTGGCTCACCACGGGGGCGGTGCTCGCTGTCTTGGGGCCACCGCTCGGGGTGCTTTTGTCACTGCCAACCCACGCCATGGTCCCGCTCTTTCTCGCGCTCATGGCGGGTACGCCCGCTCTCAGCTTTATTGGCGCGTTCTGTGCGGCGCTGACGGTGTCGGTAAAGCGCGGCGGGCTCCTTTTATCGCTTCTCGTGCTGCCGCTTTATGTCCCCACGCTGATCTTTGGCGCGGATGTCGCGCGACGCGGGGCCGAGGGGCTGGACTACGCCGTGCCGCTCGCGCTCCTTGCGGCTTTGAGCCTTGCCTGTGTCGCGCTTTTGCCTTTCACGGGTGCTGCGGCATTGCGCGCGAGCCTGCGCTAGGGGTTTTGAAGCGTGACGACAGGGCTTAAATCTCGGCCATGGTAAACCTCTGGGAATATGCCAACCCGCGCAAGTTCATGGGCTGGACCTCCGCCGCGCTGCCGTGGCTTTGGGCGCTTGGGCTCGGGCTGACGGCGCTTGGCCTGATCTGGGGGGTCTTCTTCACCGGGGATGATTTCCGGATGGGGAGCACGGTGAAGATCATCTACATCCACGTGCCCTCGGCGCTCATGGCGATCAACGGCTATTTCCTGATGTTCGCGGCTGGCCTAATCTGGTTCATCCGCCGCCAGCCTGTCTCAGCGCTTGTGGGGCGTGCGGCGGCCCCGGTGGGGCTGACGATGACGCTGATTGGCCTTGTGACCGGCGCGATCTGGGGTCAGCCCATGTGGGGGACATGGTGGGCCTGGGATCCGCGGCTGACGTCGTTTCTGATCCTGGCGCTCTTTTATCTGGGCTACATCGCGCTTTGGGAGGCGATCTCTGATCCTGACCTCGCCGGCGACCTCACGGCGATGCTGGCCCTTGTGGGATCGGTCTTTGCGGTGCTCTCACGCTATGCCGCACGGTTCTGGAACCAGGGGCTGCATCAGGGCACATCTGTCCCCGTTGCCACGGGGGGGCGTACGATTGATGATGTCTTTTTCCTGCCTCTCGTCATCACCATGTTCGGTTTCTTCTTTCTCTTTGTGGCGCTCACGCTGACCGGGGCTCGGACCGAAGTGCGCGCGCGCAGGCTTGGCGTGCTGAGGGCGCAGGAGGTGGCATGATCGACCTCGGACAATACGCCTTTGAGGTGCTGACGGCCTATGGCGTTACATTCGCGCTTCTTGGCGGGCTTGTTGCGCTCACGTCTCTGCGGTCGCGACGGGTGAAGCGCGCGCTCGAGCAGGCCGAGGCGCGCCGCCAAGGGGGCGTCCGTGGGTAAGTGGCTCGCCTTTTTGCCGCCGCTCATTTTCGCGGCTCTCGCGGCGACCTTCTATATCGGGATGCAGCGGACCAACCCGGATGACCTGCCGTCTGCCCTGATTGGCCAACCAGCGCCCAAAACGCTGCCGCCTGGAGCTGTAGCCGGGACAGAGGCACTTGGTTCTCTCACGGAAGGGGAGGTAACCCTCGTGAACTTCTGGGCGAGCTGGTGCCCCCCCTGCAGGGCAGAGCATCCAAACCTCTTGGCGCTTGAGGCGGAGGGGCTTCGCATCGTGGGCGTGAATTTCCGCGACGACCCGGCTGCAGCCGCACAGTACTTGCGTGATGACGACAACCCGTTTGCGGCCACCAGCACCGATCCTACGGGGCGCGCATCGCTTGATTGGGGCGTGTCCGCGCCGCCCGAGACCTTCATCCTCGCGGCAGACGGGACCGTTTTGTACCGCTACATCGGGCCCCTCGTGGGGAGCCAGTATGAGCAGCAGTTCCTCCCCGTTCTGCGTGACGCGCTGAATTGAACCAATGGACTGGGGCGCTGCCCCAGACCCCGGAGTATTTATGGAAAGATGAAGCGGGGAGACCGGCCTTCATCTTTCCGAAATAACTCCCGCCGGAGGCATCCTGCTCGTGCAGGTGGCGGGATGGGTCTGGCGGGGCCTATTCGGCGGCCACGGGCTCCTTCGCGAGGTTGCGCAGCACGTAGTGCAGCACGCCGCCATTCTCGATATAGGCAATCTCCACGCCCGTATCGATCCGGCACTTGAGCTCGATGTCGATGGTCTCGCCATTTGCGCGGGTGATGCGCGCGGGCACGATCTGGAGAGGTTCGACGCCCTCGAGGCCTGTGATGTCCACGGTCTCGTCGCCCACGAGGCCGAGCGTCTTGCGGGTGTCGCCGTTGGTGAACTCAAATGGGATGACGCCCATGCCCACAAGGTTTGAGCGGTGGATGCGCTCGAAGCTTTCGGCGATCACGGCCTTTACCCCGAGGAGCGCCGTGCCCTTTGCGGCCCAGTCGCGGGAGGAGCCAGCGCCGTACTGCTCGCCTCCGAATACGACGAGGGGGATGCCCCGCTCCTGGTAGGCCATGCAGGCATCATAGATCGCCATCTGTTCGCCGTCGGGGCCGAGCGTGTAGCCACCTTCCACGCCGTCGAGCATCTCGTTCTTTATGCGGATATTGGCGAAGGTGCCGCGCATCATCACCTCGTGATTGCCGCGCCGCGACCCGTAGGAGTTGAATTCGCGCGGCGTCACCTGCCGCTCGGTGAGGTACTTGCCCGCCGGTGTCGTCTCCTTAAACGAGCCCGCGGGTGAGATGTGGTCGGTGGTGATCATGTCGCCGAGGATGGCCATGACGCGCGCGCCGGTGATGTTCTCGATCTCGCGCGTCTCCATCGTCATGTCCCGGAAATAGGGCGGGTTTTGCACGTATGTGGAGGCCGCGGGCCAGTCGTATGTCTCTTGGTCCGGCACGCTCACGCCGCGCCACTTCTCGTCTCCGGTGAAGACTTCGGCGTATTTCTCCTGGAAGGCTTCGCGCGTGACCGTCTTTTCCACGAGCTCCGCGATCTCCTGCTGGGAGGGCCAGATATCCTTGAGGAAGACGTCGCTTCCACCGGGCGTCTGCGCGATGGGATCGTGGGCGAGGTCGATGTCCATCGTGCCAGCCAGCGCATAAGCCACCACGAGTGGGGGCGAGGCGAGGTAATTGGCGCGCACATCGGGGCTGATGCGGCCCTCGAAGTTGCGGTTACCCGAGAGCACCGCCGTGGCCACGAGATCGCCCTCGGCGATGGCCTCGCTGATCTCTTTCTGGAGGGGGCCGGAATTGCCGATGCAGGTGGTGCAGCCATAGCCCACGAGGTTGAAGCCGATGGCGTCTAGATCGTCCTGCAGTTCCGCCGCTTCAAGATAGGCGGAGACCACCTGGCTCCCGGGAGCGAGCGATGTCTTCACCCATGGCTTGCGATCAAGGCCGAGTTCCCTTGCCTTTCGCGCCACAAGGCCCGCGCCGATCATCACGTAAGGATTGGATGTGTTGGTGCACGACGTGATCGAGGCGATGACCACCTTGCCGCTTTCCATGCTGTAGCTCTCGCCTGCGACCGGGACGTCCTTTCCGAGGGGGCGTTTGAACGTCTCCTCCATTTCCTTGCGGAAGGCGGTCTTGGCATCTGTGAGCGCGACAAAATCCTGCGGGCGTTTTGGCCCCGAGATCGCGGGGACAATCGTGCCCATATCGAGGTGGAGCGTGTCAGTATAGACCGGTGCATAATCCGCGCCCCGCCAGAAGCCGTTGGCCTTGGCATAGGCTTCCACAAGGGCGATGCGCGCTTCATCCCGGCCCGTGATGCGCAGATAGCGCAGCGTCTCGTTGTCGATCGGGAAAAAGCCGCAGGTGGCCCCATATTCGGGGGCCATGTTGGCGATCGTTGCCCGATCGGCGAGCGGCAGCCGGTCGAGCCCCTCACCGTAGAACTCCACGAATTTCGACACTACGCCCTTGGCGCGCAGCATCTCGACGACCTTGAGCACGAGGTCGGTGCCCGTCGTGCCCTCCACCATCTCACCGGTGAGCTCGAACCCCACCACCTCGGGGATGAGCATGGAGATGGGCTGGCCCAGCATCGCGGCCTCAGCCTCGATCCCGCCCACGCCCCAACCGAGAACGGCCGCGCCATTGACCATTGTGGTGTGGCTGTCGGTGCCCACGAGCGTGTCGGGGTAGGCGACCTGCGCGCCAGACTGATCGGCATCCGTCCAAACCGTTTGCGCGAGGTATTCGAGATTGACCTGATGGCAGATGCCCGTGCCGGGCGGCACGACGCGGAAGTTGTCAAAGGCCGATTGGCCCCATTTCAGGAATGTGTAGCGTTCGAGATTGCGCTCGTATTCGCGGTCGACATTCATCTGGAAGGCGCGCGGATTGCCGAAGGCGTCGATCATGACAGAGTGGTCGATGACGAGGTCCACGGGGTTGAGCGGGTTGATCTTTTGGGGATCGCCGCCCAGTGCCTTGATCCCGTCGCGCATCGCGGCGAGGTCCACCACGGCTGGCACGCCGGTGAAGTCCTGCATGAGCACGCGGGCCGGGCGGTAGGCGATCTCGCGCGGGTTCTGGCCACCGCTCGCGGCCCAGTCGGAAAAGGCCTTGATGTCATCGACGCTCACCGTGGAGCCGCCATCCTCGAAGCGCAGCATGTTTTCCAGCACCACCTTGAGCGCGGCGGGCAGGCGGCTGAAGGTGCCGAGCCCGGCCTCCTCGGCGGCGTCGATGGAGTAGTAGGCGAATGTCTCACCACCCACCTCAAGCGTGCGGCGGGTCTTGGCGCTGTCTGTTCCGACCTGAATTGTCATGCGAAGTCACCTTTGCCTTGGTTTATGGGTAA
>JBCBME010000100.1:0-7920 GCA_039822945.1 Pseudomonadota bacterium | reverse complement strand
TGAAACTCCTCTTCACCCGGCCGATGCCCGCGCCCGTGCTCGAGGCCGCCCACGCCTTTGCCGATGTGGAGAGGAGTTTCATCAGTACATCCTTCCGCCAAGGGGCACGTCGAGATCCGGGGCGAGCAGCACCACTTCGCCCGCCGCGTCAGGCACACCTAAAACCAAAATCTCTGACATAAACTTACCAATTTGGCGGGGCGGGAAATTCACCACTGCCATGACACGGCGTCCGACGACGCTTTCGGGGGTGTAATGCTTGGTGATTTGGGCCGAGCTTTTGCGCGTGCCGAGCTCCGGGCCGAAATCGACCCAGAGCTTGATCGCGGGTTTGCGCGCCTCAGGGTAGGGCTCGGCGCGCACGACCTCGCCCACGCGGATGTCGACCTTCAGGAAGTCGTCAAAGCTCAACTCACTCACGGCTGAGCTCCTTTGAGCGCTCAGTGGCGGCGCGCACGGTGGCCCGCATCAGCGCTGGAAGCTCGTCCATCAGCACCTCAAGCCCCGCCTGCGTGGTGCCGTTGGGGCTCGTGACATTAATGCGGAGCTGCTCGGGTGTCTCATCCCCCAGCGCGAGCTGGCCCGCCCCGGCCACGGTCGTGCGGGCAAGTTCCATCGCGAGCTCGGGCGCAAGGCCCTGCGCATGCCCCGCCGCAGCCATGCACTCAATAAGGTGAAAGACGTAAGCGGGCCCCGAGCCCGATAGCCCGGTGACGGCGTCCATCTGCCCCTCATGGGTGAGGCGGACCGTCTTGCCCACAGCCGACATGAGCCCCTCTGCGAGGTCGAGATGGGCCGGCGTGGCCGCGTAGGAGCCGATGAGCGCTGTGATCCCCTGCCCCACGGCGGCAGGCGTGTTGGGCATCGCGCGCACCACCGGCGTCTGAGGCCCCAGCATCTGCAAGTAGCTCGACAGGGGCGTGCCCGCCGCCACCGAGATAAAGAGCGTGTCGCCCCCGCCAAAGGCCGCCAAAGACGGCAGGGCCTCCGCCATCATCTGCGGTTTGACCGCCACGATGATGACCGCGGGCGCCTCAGGCAGCGTTTCATTGAGGTGCGCGCCGGTCGCCTTGACCCAGTCGGACGGGTTTGGATCCTGGATCCAGACGGAGCGCGGCCTTATCCCCGCATCCATCCAGCCCGCCAGCATCGCCGAGCCCATCTTACCGCAGCCCAGCATCACCAGGCCGCGGCGTTTTATGTCGCGAAAGTCCATCTGCTCCCCCCAAACACGGGGGGACGTTAGGCGCGCCCGTAGGCCTCGGCAATAGCGACCTGCATCGCTTCTTCAACGGGGCGCTCGCCCCATGTCACGAGTTGGAACGCCGGGTAGTACCGCTCCGCGCTGAGAACGGCGGCCGAGATCATCGTATCGATCTGATCGGGGGTGGCCATCTGCCCGCCAGAGAGGATCAGGCCATAGCGATAGACCATGAGCTTTTGCTGCTGCCAGTAGGTGAACGCACCCGCCCAGCAGTTGTCATTGACGCGGTTGAGTGCGGTATTGAGGGCGTCGATGCGGCCCTCGGGCGGCTCCATGTCAAAGGTGCAGATGAGGCGCAGCGTCTCGTCAAAAGCCGACCAGGCCAAGGTGATGGAATAGGTGCGCCACTGGCCCTCGACCGCCATGGCGATCTGCTCGTCTGAGATGCGGTCGAACTCCCAGTCCTGATGCTCTGCGATGTGCTCGACGATGTCGATGGGGTGGAGGTCTTCGATCTCGTGAAACGTCTCGGAAACTGCCATGGCGTGCCCCCTTTAGGGTCTATAGCGTGTAGGGCTTGACAGCGCCCCACCGCTTGGTGGCTGCTCTAGGGGGTGTGGGGTTCCACATCCCCCATACCAGTTATGGTGGGGTGAGGTGACAGTTCTGTAAAGCGATATTTTGGGCCCAACCGCAAGAAGTTGTGGACAGGAGCAATTTCTGGGCAACTGATTGATCGCGTGGGCCGCGTTAGTGGGGTCGGCTTCTAATCCAGATGAAGGCCACGATCACCCCCACAAAAGCCGTCAGGGAAAGACCAAGCCCCAGCAAAACCAGGTCTTGGCCAAGGTCGGTCGCGACCATGGCGTCCTGAGCGAGCTCAGCGCGCAGCATCCAGTCCCAAAGACCGGCGATAACCCCCGCAACGCTCAGAACGCCGACGGCGGTGAGCGCAAATAGCATCGCGGATTGCTGGCGTTCCTGGATCAACAAACGCCCGGCATAGGAGGTCTGGATGTAGTCGCGCGCCTGGGTGAGTGTGTCTTCGACATATTTCTTGTCGCGTTCGACATGCCAGTGTTCTTCAACCCGGCGCGCATTGCGCGTGAGCTCCGGCTTCAGATTGGCTTTGAATTCACGCATCCGATGCTGCCAAAGCCGGAACTGCCGCTGATGTTTGACAATGCGGTGCTCTTCGTCGACGAGCTTTGTGACGCTCTGGCGGATATCGATTTCGCCAAACGTGCGCAGGCAAAAGTCCCGATTGATGCGCGTGGTGAACCACTCGCACTGGAGGCGGCACATGAGCCCGATGAGGTCCCAGCTGGCTGCGCCCAACTCCGTCTCGCGGATGACGGAAAAGCTCCACCCGGGCTCAAAGGAATTCGTGTCGGATGGCTCATAGCGCAGCCCCTCAATGCGAAAGCATTGGGTTGCCACGTCATGAAGAAGCTCGCCCGCGGTATCGCGAAAGAGAACGCAGTGCGCGATGGTATCGTGATAGTCGAACTGGATATTCTCGGGATCGCGCTTTTCACGCCGAGCGCGGGCATCAGCAAGCTTGAGGAGGCTTTTGATTTCGGTCTCAACGTCCCCCAACGAGGGCCCGATGGCCTTGCGGGTTGCCTCTATCTCCTCAAGTGCGCCCGACAGATCATCTGCGAGGCTATGAAGTTCCACCAAAAGGGCATCGGCGCTGTCAAAGATGATCAAGAGCCTCTCGTCGGTCAGAAACGTCGCCGCAAATGCATTGCGGCGCACGCGGCTCAGCGCGGCAATCAGTCCCTCGAGCGGGCGATCCTCGTTTTCCTCGGGCGTTTCATCTTCGGTGAGCGGGCGCGGATCGGTCACAGCGTGATAGCGGTGCTCGGTTCCCAAGACGACGCGCCATTTTGGGCCCAGCGTTTCCTGCGCGTCGCCGCGACCGTGCACCCGGGCCACAAGACGGGCCCAATCGACCCAGTCCGCGGCAGATACCCGTATTGGTGCAATGAATGCGGCCTTCACCCCAGATAGCTCCCATGCGCGGAATTCAGATAAACCTCCGGCATGCCGTGTTCCGTGTAGTCGAGCGTAAGCTCCTCGCCTGCCATGATATCACGCGCGGCGCGCAAGCTATGATCGTCCAATCGGATCGTGAGGTTTGCAGGCCGTGCGTGGTTGATAAACCCATATGACGTCCAGTCCCGGCGCAGCAGGATCTCGTCGGCGCTAAGCGCGTTCCACTCATGGCGCAAAAGAAAATCAAGATCCTCACCATGGCTCACGACCTCACCCTCAAGGATACAGAGCACCTCGCCTAGGGGCCTCTCGCGCAAGCTAAAAAGCCCGCGCCCGTGGATCGGGCTCGGGCGCAATTGTGCGTCGGCGATGGTTTCAAGAAAGTCCGCCACTGCGCGCCACCCTGTGCCTTCGAGCAAAGGTTAGGGGCACTTGCCCCCTCAACGCAACGCAGAGAACGATTACTTTGCCTCGAGCGCCTCGATGCGGGCCTTGAGCGCCTCGTTTTCTTCGCGGGCTTTCTGGGCCATGGCGCGGACGGCGTCGAATTCCTCGCGGGTGACGAGGTCACGATCGGCGAGGAAGCGGTCGACCCAGCTTTTCATCGCCGTTTCGGCCTCTTCGCGGGCGCCTTGGGCCACGCCCATGGCGTTCGTCATGAGTTGGCTGATGTCGTCCATCACCTTGTTGCGGGTTTGCATGTCTCAATCTCCATTGCCTGCATCCTATATGGGCCGCCGAAGCGCAGCTCTCAACATGTGAGTTGGGTTGACTTGCGCGACCGCCCCGGCACAAAGCGGCCATGGTTCTCGCGATCCCCTTTCCCGCCGTTGATCCAACGCTGTTCTCGATCGAGATCATGGGCTTTACGCTGGCGCTCAGGTGGTACGCGCTGTCCTATATCGCGGGCATTCTCATCGCCTGGGGGATCGCTGTGCAGGCGGTGAAGAGACCTGCACTTTGGCCCGGCGAGGCACCGGCCACGTCCGAGCAGATTGCCGATCTCATCACTTGGGTGATCATCGGGATCATCGTGGGCGGGCGGCTTGGCTTCGTGATCTTTTATGAGCCCGCGTATTACCTAGCCAATCCCGCTGAGATCCCGGCGGTCTGGCAAGGTGGCATGGCGTTTCATGGGGGCTTTGTGGGCGTGGCGCTTGCGGCCTTCTTTTACCTGCGGCGTCAGGGAATCCCGCTGTTGCAGATGGCCGATGTCATGGCGCTGGCGACGCCGCCTGCACTGGCCTTGGGGCGGACGGCCAATTTCATCAATGCCGAGCTTTGGGGTCGCCCGACCGAGGTGCCGTGGGGCGTGATCTTTCCGGGGGTGGCGGCGCAGGACTGCCCGGGCGTCGTGGGGCTTTGCGCGCGGCATCCTTCTCAGCTCTACGAGGCCACGCTCGAGGGCGTGGTGCTTTGCGCCGTGCTGCTCTGGCTTGTCTACCGGCGTCGCGCGTTCTTCCGGCCCGGGCTCGTGCTGGGCGTTTTTCTGGCGGGCTACGGCATCGCGCGGGGCTTCGTGGAGCTCTTCCGGCAGGCGGATCCGCAGTTCATCACGGCTGACAATCCGGTGGGCTATGTCGTCTCGCTCGGCCCCGTGGGCCTGACAATGGGCCAGCTTTTGTCGCTTCCGATGGTCATCGTTGGTGTCTGTTTCATCATCGTGGCGATGGGGCGCAGCAATCCACAGCCTTCGCCTTGAACTTCCACTTCGGGCGCGGCAGCTTCGGGGTGTGATATGACACTTGAAGCGATCCGAACCGACCTTCTGAAAGGGACAACGCACGGCTTCTACACCCGCAAGGGAGGGGCGTCGTCGGGTGTTTTCGCGGGCCTGAATTGCGGCGCGGGATCGTCGGATCAGGCCGAAATCGTGCAGCTCAATCGCGCGCGGGTGGCAGACGATCTGGGGCTGCCCGGGCCCGCGCTTGTCACGCAGTACCAGATCCACTCGGCTGACGTGGTGACCGTCTCGCGGCCCAGCCACAGGGACGAGACGGCAGATGCGATGGTGACGCGGGAGCCCGGCCTCGCGCTCGGAATTCTGACCGCGGACTGCCAGCCTGTGCTCTTTGCCGATCTCGAGGCAGGTGTAATCGGCGCGGCCCATGCAGGCTGGAAGGGCGCCATGGACGGGGTGCTTGAGGCCACGGTGGATGCCATGGAGGCGCTTGGCGCCACGCGCGGCCAGATCCGCGCCGCCATCGGCCCCTCAATCAGCCAGCGCGCCTATGAGGTGGGCCCGGAATTCGTGGAGCGGTTTGTCGACGACGACCCGGACAATGCCAAGTTCTTCGCCGGCGGCGCGGGAGACCGCGCGCATTTCGATCTGATTTCCTACGGCCTTCACCGGTTGCGGGAGGCAGGCGTGGGAGAGGCCGTGTGGACGGGCCACTGCACCTATTCGGATCCCGACCGGTTTTATTCCTACCGCCGCTCGGTACATCAGAAGGAGGCCGATTACGGGCGCCTGATGTCGGCCATCGCGCTGGGATAGCGCAGCGGCCGCGGGATCAGCACAATTTTACGTTTCCAAGATTGCCACAATCTGGCGCCACTGTTCCCAGATATTTCACAAATCTCGCTCAGTGAGGCCGCATTGCCCACCGATATCTGCGCCCACAAAATTTGTGTGTGGGAAGAACCGATGAGCAAGAAACGCTGGATGGCCGCCGTGATCTCCGAGGCAAAGACGCAGCCGGAGGCCGTGACACGTGCGCTGCCCTTTACGCGCCAGGCGCGGCAAATGGCACGCGAGGCGCTCGTGGTGAAAGCCCCGCGCACGTCGATCAAGCGCGGCTGACACCCCTGACGGACACGGCCGACCAAGAGCCGCAATTGTGGCGACGCGGGCCGGGCCGACCGAAACAATCCCAATTCGGGCACAAGGATTGATCACCAATCACGCCCAATTGGTTTCAATTTTTGACAGTTTGAGACGATTCGCGGCACTCAGTTTCCTGTAACGCGACAACGCCGTGGGGGCCGGACTCGCACCTAGTGATCGGGTGAGTGATGAACCGTCCCCTCTCTGCCGGGCTTCCGGCACGTGATATTGATGCTGTGTCTCGGCCTTCTGCCATCGGACACATAGTTCGCTCAGAAACCACTCCCCCCGATAGTTGTAGTCATGATGGGCGACCTCTGCGCACTCGGCCTCTTATGCGCAAATACGAGGTCGCCTACTTGGCTGGAAACGGAGACGGCGCGAGCGTCACACGCCTCGCCCCCGCCAACGCGATGTTTGAGGCGCCGTTCATGGCGCTTGCCCGCGGCACCCTGATCACCACCCCCGATGGCCCCGTGGCCGTGGAGGATCTGCAGCCCGGCATGTTGGTGCAGACGGTCGATGGCGGCCCCGAAAAGATCCTGTGGAAAGGCGCCACGACGATGGTGCCCGGCGCGCCCGGCCAGAGCGAGGAAGCCGGCCAGTTCACGCGCATTGCCGCAGACAGCATGGGGTTGGCCCGCCCGACCCATGATCTGCTCCTCGGGTTTGGCGCGCGGGTCTTTCGGCACAGTCACCGGCACATGATCTCGGCCCCGATGCTCGTGGACGGAGAGGCCGCGTTTTCGATCCGCCCGCAGAGCCCGGTGCGTGTCTTTCACTTCGCCCTGGCACGGCACGCGATCCTGTCGGCGAACGGCATCGAGGTGGAAAGCTTTCACCCCGGCATCGCGCCGCGGCTCTTGTCGCGCCCGGAGGTGAACGCGCTTTACCTCTCCCTCTTTCCGCATCTCACGCGGCTCGAGGAATTCGGCCCGATGCGCTTCCCGCGTGAGGATCTGGAACTGGGGATGTTGGCCTAGCGGCCCGCTCAGGCCTCGCGCGCGAGGCGGGCTTCGAGGACGTCAAAGGGCACGCCCGGCTCGTCCTTCGCACCGCGGATCACGAGCGAAGTTTTGACCTGCGCGACGTTGTCGGCCTTCAAGAGATCTTCGGTCAGGAAGGTCTGGAAAGTGCTGAGGTCCGGTGCCACGCATTTCAGGATGAAGTCGACCTCACCGTTGAGCATGTGGCATTCACGGACGAGGGGCCAATCGCGGCAGCGCTGCTCGAAGGCGCTGAGATCGGCCTCCGCCTGGCTGGCGAGCCCGACATGGGCGAAGACCTTCACCTCGAAGCTCAGTGCGCGGGCGTCGACCTCGGCGTGGTAGCCGCGGATAAAGCCCGCCTCCTCCAGCGTGCGCACCCGGCGCAGGCAGGGCGGTGCGGAGATGCCCACGCGTTTGGCGAGTTCCACATTGGTCATGCGGCCATCTGCCTGAAGCTCGGACAGGATCATACGGTCGATGTCATCGAGACGATGTGCAGGCATGGGCGGTCCTTTCCGGCGGATCATTACGATAGCGCCGCAGGATGCGCAACAATGTTTCAAGAATGCGCAATTCTATGTCGTGATCAATCGCGGAAGTGCCTAATCTCCGAGCCGCGATGCCGCGATAACGTCCAACATATCAACGCGGAGGCTGAGGGTGCCATCGGCGTTTTCGGTAAACATCGTGTCGTATGACAGCAAGGTGCCGGAGGCCTGATCGATCATCGGCAGGGCTGCGAGCGTGAGACCGATCTCTCGTTCAAAGTCGCGATCGGCCTGTTTGGAGGAGCAAAAGCGCCGCTGCAGCCAGGGATGCAGGAGCGGCGAGCGGTCGCTGCCGGGATCAAAGCTGTCGACCATGTCGGCGTGGACGCCGCGCGCTGCAGGCAGCGCGCG
>JBCBME010000099.1:0-7933 GCA_039822945.1 Pseudomonadota bacterium | reverse complement strand
TCGATGCCGGTTTCGCCGTTGCATGCCGCCTCCCAATCCTTGCGCAGGCGGCGGTCTTTCTCGAGGGCCGCGACCGCGTCGTCGAGATCGCGTTGGTAGCGATCCCACACTTCGGGGCGGCGCTCCAGCCAGCCTTTCCAGTAGGTGCGCCAGTAGACTTCCTGGATGAACTTTTCCGCTGTGGACGGGGCAAAACGTGAAAGCGTGGCATCGATCACCTCGCCTTCCGTGATCGCCCGGTGGCGCACATAGGGCGACAGGAGCGAGACATGGGGTTGCCCCGGCAGATCGTAATTGCGCTTGGCGGCGTAGTCGCGGCCTGCCTTTGGCAGAAAGGCGCTCAGGCGCTCAAGCGCCGCGGTGCGGGTCGGATCGAAAGTCAGCATGGGCGGCAAGATAGCCACCCACGGCCCATTTCAAGTGAATCAAGCCGCGACGTGAGCGCCTGCTGCGCGCGCGAAAAGGGTGCCCATGAGCACCTCCCAGCCGTCGCTGTACATTCCCTTGATCTCGGCGCCGCCCGCATAGGCTTCAAAGCCGGAATGGACGAGTTCCACGCGCGTCCCATTGCCGATCTCAACGAATGTGACGGCGACCTCGGTGGGCATGTCTGCTGTGCGCCCCGGGCACCATGTCATGCGAAAGCGCTCCCCCGGGGCCCATTCAAGGATCTCGCCCCAAAGCGCCTCTTCCTCGTTGGCGAGGATCTCGACGACGCGGCCGCCCTCGCGGGCCTCGATGCGGATCTCGGAGGACGGCGGCAGGCCACGGCTGACTGAGACGCCCTTGGTCTCGAGGGGCCACCACGTGTCCATCTTCTCGGTAAAGAGGGTAAAGGCGTCCTTCGGCGCAAGCGGGACCTCGACGGTCTTCTTTATGGGAGCAAGGCTCATGACAGCTTTCCTTTCGCTTGGCGTTGCGCTTCGGCCACGAAGGAGGCGAGCGCGTCGTCCCACATCCCATCGAGCCATGTGCGCAGATCGGTGAGGCCCTCGGGCCGGAGGCGGTAGAGACGCGATGTCCCGCAGGTTTCGCCCTCGATGAGGCCCGCGTCGCAAAGTACCTTGAGGTGCTGTGACACGGCAGGGCGGCTCATGGGGAGAGGCGCGGCCAGCGTCTTCACATTTTGCGGCCCGGCGCGCATCGCCTCGAGGAGCGCGCGGCGCGTGGGGTCGGCAAGGGCCGTGAAGATCGCATCGTAAGTCACGACTTACCAATACCGTGCTTTTTGCCCTTGTGCAACAAAAAGTAAGTCATAGCTTACGGAACCAGGCCGTGGCGACACACGCTCAAGACCTGGCAAGAGTTGCACCTCTTGTGACCCCCGGGAGGCAGCACTAAGACTCTCTTCATCCAAGGCGGCTATCACAGGCCGCGCATTTCGAGGCAGCCCCATGCAAGACCCCATTGAGACCTACAACAACCTCGTGCCCATGGTCGTCGAACAGACGAGCCGCGGCGAGCGTGCCTATGACATCTTCTCGCGCCTCCTGAAGGAACGGATCGTGTTCGTGAACGGCCCCGTCCATGACGGGATGAGCCAGCTCATCGTGGCGCAGCTTCTTCACCTCGAGGCCGAGAACCCGAAAAAAGAGATCTCGATGTACATCAACAGCCCCGGTGGCGTGGTGACCTCGGGCCTCTCAATCTACGACACGATGCAGTACATCCGGCCTGCCGTCTCCACGCTCGTGGTGGGGCAGGCGGCCTCGATGGGCTCCGTGCTTAGCGTCGGTGGTGAGAAGGGCATGCGCTTTTCGTTGCCAAATAGCCGCATCATGGTCCACCAGCCGTCGGGCGGCTACCAAGGTCAGGCCACGGACATCATGATCCATGCCGAAGAGACGCAGAAGATCAGGAACCAGCTCTACAACATCTACGTCAAGCACACAGGCCAAGCCTTTGAAGAGGTTGAGCGCGCCCTTGAGCGGGACAATTTCATGTCGCCCGAGGAAGCAAAAGCCTGGGGCCACATCGACGAAATCGTCGAAAAAGCGGTGGTTGCTGAAGACGATTGATCGCACACTTTGGCATTGTGACCCGGACGGGATACCCATAGGCTTCCGGTCGGGTCACGCGCCACACACGCACACAGGGGATGGGGATCCCCCCGAAAGGTAAAAGCCATGGCGAGCAATTCAGGCGATAGCAAAAACACCCTCTACTGCAGCTTTTGTGGAAAGTCGCAGCATGAGGTGCGCAAGCTGATCGCAGGCCCCACGGTGTTCATCTGCGATGAATGCGTGGAGCTTTGCATGGATATCATCCGGGAAGAGACGAAGTCCTCCGGTCTGAAATCCGCAGACGGCGTCCCCACGCCGAAGGAGATCTGCGAGGTTCTCGACGATTACGTGATCGGCCAGCCGGTGGCGAAACGTGTGCTCTCAGTGGCGGTGCACAACCACTACAAGCGCCTGAACCACGCCCAAAAGGGCACCGACATCGAACTGTCGAAGTCGAACATCATGCTTGTGGGCCCCACGGGCTGCGGCAAGACGCTGCTCGCGCAGACGCTGGCGCGCATTCTCGATGTGCCCTTCACCATGGCCGACGCCACCACCCTCACAGAGGCAGGCTATGTCGGCGAGGACGTCGAAAACATCATCCTGAAGCTGCTCCAGGCCTCCGAATACAACGTCGAGCGCGCGCAGCGCGGCATCGTCTACATCGACGAGGTCGACAAGATCACGCGTAAGTCCGACAACCCCTCCATCACGCGCGACGTCTCTGGCGAGGGCGTGCAGCAAGCGCTCCTCAAGATCATGGAGGGCACCGTGGCCTCCGTGCCGCCGCAGGGTGGCCGCAAGCATCCTCAGCAGGAATTCCTGCAGGTCGATACCACCAACATCCTCTTCATCGTCGGCGGCGCCTTTGCGGGCCTCGACAAAATTATCGCGCAGCGCGGTAAGGGGACATCCATCGGCTTTGGCGCGGATGTCAAAGACAATGATGAACGCGGCACTGGCGATCTCTTCCAGGATCTGGAGCCGGAAGACCTTCTGAAGTTCGGCCTCATTCCGGAATTCGTGGGTCGTCTTCCCGTGATCGCCACGCTCGAGGATCTCGATGAGGACGCGCTCGTCACGATCCTGACGCAGCCCAAGAACGCGCTCGTCAAGCAATACCAGCGCCTCTTTGAACTCGAGGACACCCAGCTCACATTCACCGAGGACGCGCTGCAGGCCATCGCGAAGAAGGCGATCGAGCGGAAGACAGGCGCAAGGGGTCTGCGATCCATCCTGGAGGGCATCTTGCTCGACACGATGTTTGATCTGCCGGGTCTCGAGAGCGTGACCGAAGTGGTGGTGAACGAAGAGGCTGTGACCTCCGACGCAGCACCGCTGATGATCTACGGCGACGCAACGAAGGAGCCGGCTACCGCAGGGTAACCTCTGTGGCGCCGGTTCTGGCATCACACCCGGCCGTGTCGCGCCGATCCACCAAGCAGGCCCTTGGCTTCACCCGGTACTCGGGCTAGCACGCGTTACAGACGTGGCGCGAGATGCGCACCACACATGAGGCCAAGCCACCATGCGGGAAAACTGGATCGAGGTCGTAACAGGCGCCGTTGTCCTGATCATCGCGGTGGGCTTTGTCATCTTTGCGACGAGCGGCACCACAACGGCCGCACGTGACGGAAGCTACCCGCTCACGGCATCTTTTGCGTCCGTCGAGGGGATCTCCGTGGGCACGGATGTGCGTATGGGTGGCGTGAAGATCGGGGCTGTCACGGGCCTTGACCTCAACCCCCAAACCTACCGCGCTGACGTCACCTTTACCGTGACGGACACCATCGAGATCCCGGATGACAGCTCCGCGCTCATTTCATCCGAGGGCCTTTTGGGCGGGAATTTCGTGGAGCTCCAGCCCGGCGGGTCAGCCTTCATGCTCGAAGCCGGGGACGCGGTTGTCGACACGCAAAGCTCCGTCAGTCTTATCAACCTGCTCCTGCGCTTCGTGGGGGGATCAGAATGATCCGCGCGTCGCTCGCTGTGATAGCGCTGGCGCTTCCTGTCACCGCGCAAGAGGCAAGCCTCGCCGAGGGTGCCACGATCCGTGTGCTCGACAAGGTGACAGGGCAGCTCGAAGACGTCGACATGTCGGTGGGTCAAACGGCTCGCGTCGGCCAAGTGGATATCGGGCTCGAGGAGTGCCGCTATCCGACGGGCAACCCCGCCGGGGATGCCTTTGCCTTTCTGGCGATCGAAGATCGGACCACCAACAGCGAGATCTTTGCAGGCTGGATGGTGGCGTCATCGCCCGCGCTCAACGCGCTCGATCACCCGAGGATCGACGTCTGGGTGATCCGCTGCAGAACGTCCTGAACGTCACTGGGCCCTGAGACACCGCTAAAGTCGCCGTCTTGCTCGAGCGCTTGCGCCAGCGCGCGCCGGTAGTCGCGCCGGGTGATCTCGATCGCGCCGAGCGAGGCCAGATGATCGGTGATGAACTGCGTGTCAAAGAGCGTGAAGCCCGCGCGGATGAGCCGCTCCACAAGGTAGACCATCGCGATTTTTGATCCGCCGGTGCGGGCCGAAAACATGCTCTCGCCGAAGAACGCGCCACCGATGGCCACGCCGAAAATGCCGCCCTTGAGCCCGTCATCATCCCAGATCTCGAGCGAGTGCGCGTGACCCTCGAAGAAGAGGGTCAAGTAGAGCGCGCGTAGCTCTTCATTGATCCACGTCTCGGCGCGATCCGCGCAGCCATCGAGCACGCCGACGAAATCGGTATTGATGCGCACGTCGTAGCCGCCACGGCGGAGCGTCCGCCTCAAGCTGCGCGAGACGTGCAATCCGTCTAGGGGCATCACGCCGCGCCGCTCGGGATCCACCCAAAAGAGCGTCGAGGAGTGTCGCGCCTCCGACATCGGAAATATGCCGACCTGATATGCCCGCAGGAGGAGCTCCGGCGTGAGCAGCACGTCATCGCGCATGGGGTTTTGGCCAAATAAAGTGAGCGAACACTGGCACGCTAGCGCAATCTGCGCGGGAAATCTATTCAGCCGTGCGCGACACGTTCGAGCCAGTCCTCGAGCCAATGGATCGTGTAGCTGCCAGAGTGGATGTCGTCCTCGGCCAAAAGCGCGTGGAAGAGCGGCACCGTCGTCTCCACCCCATCGACGATCAACTCACCGAGCGCTCGGTTGAGCCGTGCAAGCGCCTCGGGCCGGTCGCGGCCATGGACGATGAGCTTGGCAATGAGGCTGTCGTAGTGCGGCGGGATCGAATAGCCCTCATAAAGCGCGCTATCCATCCGCACGCCGAGCCCCCCCGGCACGTGGTATTGCGAGATACGGCCCGGACGCGGGGCAAAGCCCGGAAACGTCTCCGCATTGATGCGGACTTCGATGGCATGGCCGTTGATCGTGAGATCATCCTGCGCAAACGACAGAGGCTTGCCCTCAGCCACGCGGATCTGTTCGCGCACGAGATCGACGCCAAAGATCGCCTCGGTGACGGGGTGCTCCACCTGCAGGCGCGTGTTCATCTCGATGAAGTAGAACTCGCCCTTCTCGTAGAGAAACTCGATCGTGCCCGCGCCGATATAGTTGATCTTGGCCACGGCATCGGCGCAGATCTTGCCGATCTTTGCGCGCTCTTCGGACGTGATTGCGGGGCCGGGGGCCTCTTCAAAGACCTTTTGGTGACGACGTTGCAGCGAGCAGTCCCGCTCGCCCAGATGCACGGCGTTGCCCTTGCCGTCACCAAACACCTGCACCTCGATATGGCGCGGCGTGGTGAGGTATTTCTCGATGTAGACCTCGTCATTGCCAAAGGCATTCTTGGCCTCTGAGCGGGCGGTGCGAAACGCTGTCTCGAGCTCATCGGCGGAGCGTGCCACCTTCATCCCGCGGCCGCCGCCGCCTGCGGTGGCCTTCACGATGACGGGATAGCCCGCCTCTTCGCCGATCTTTAGGGCCGCGGCGACATCGGGCACGCCCCCCTCGGATCCCGGGACGCACGGCACGCCGAGGGCCTTCATGGTGTCCTTGGCGGTGATCTTGTCGCCCATCACGCGGATATGCTCCGCGGTCGGGCCAATGAATGTGATCCCGTGATCCTCGAGCGCCTGGGCGAAGCCTTCGTTTTCGCTCAGAAAGCCGTAGCCCGGATGGATCGCGTCCGCCCCCGTGATCTCGGCGGCTGAAATCACGGCGGGGATGTTCAGGTAGGATTTGGGCGACGGGGCTGGGCCGATGCAAATCGCCTCGTCGGCCATGCGCACGTGCATGGCATCGGCGTCGGCGGTCGAATGCACAGCCACCGAGGCAATGCCCATCTCTCGACAGGCCCGGATGACACGGAGCGCGATCTCGCCCCGGTTGGCGATCAGGACTTTCTGAAACATCACTCGATGATCATCAGCGGCGCGCCGTATTCCACGGGGCTTCCATCATCGACAAAGATCCGCGTGACCGTGCCGGAGCGCGGGGCAGGGATCTGGTTCATCGTCTTCATCGCTTCGATGATCAGGATGGTGTCGCCCTCTTTGACCTGCTGGCCTTGGGTCACGAAAGCGGGTGCGCCGGGCTCTGACTGCAAGTAGGCCGTGCCCACCATGGGCGAGGGAACAGCGCCGGGATGTGCGGCAGGATCCGCGCTCGGGGCAGGGGCTTCCGCCGGGGCGGCAGCAGGGATGGCTGCGGGCGCCGGGGCCGCGGCCGCCTGATACGTCACCGGGGCAGCAGGTGCAGAAGGCGGGGCGGCCACCGCGCGGCTCACACGGACATTCAGGCTGTCATCCTCACCATACTCGCGCTTCACCTCGAGCTCGGTCAGGTCATTCGATTTCAAAAGCTCAGCCAACGCGCGGATGAATTCCACGTCTCCGTCATGCCAATTTTCGGTCATTGCCCCTCGCGGATTGTTTTATGCTCTTGGCCTTTAGGTGGCGATGCAGGCGACATAGAACAAGCTTTGCGTGAGGGAAAGGGGGGCTGGCTTTCCCCTGACTTTCAGAGACTTTTACCGAGCCTTTCAGATTTGGGCGCTTGGGGAGCATGGCCCCCAAGCGCCCATCTTGGTCGTGTTGTGTCGCTTTGCGGGCCTGCAGGCAGATCTTCTCAGCTGCGGTTTTGGCGGTTCTCGATCAGGTCGTCCACCACGGCAGGATCGGCGAGAGTGGAGGTATCACCCAACGCGCCGAAGTCGTTCTCGGCAATCTTGCGAAGGATGCGCCGCATGATCTTGCCGGAGCGCGTCTTGGGCAGGCCGGGCGCCCATTGCAGAAGGTCAGGCTTGGCAATGGGGCCGATTTCCTTGCGTACCCATGTCTGGAGTTCCGCGCGCAGCGCGTCGGAGGGTTCTTCCCCGGCCATGAGCGTCACATAGCAGTAGATGCCCTGGCCCTTGATCTCGTGCGGGTAGCCGACGACGGCGGCCTCCGACACCTTGGGATGGGCAACAAGCGCAGACTCGACCTCAGCCGTGCCCATCCGGTGGCCCGAGACGTTGATGACGTCATCGACGCGGCCGGTGATCCAGTAATCCCCGTCTTCATCGCGACGGCAGCCGTCACCGGCAAAGTAGTAGCCCTTGTAGTCGGAGAAGTAGGTTTTCACGAAGCGTTCATGGTCGCCGTAGACGGTGCGCATCTGGCCGGGCCAGCTGTCGGCGATGCAGAGCACACCTTCGACGCCATTGCCCTCGATGATCTCGCCCGTTGTCGGCTCGAGCACGACGGGTTTAACGCCAAAGAACGGCTTCATCGCTGAGCCGGGCTTGGTGGCATGGGCGCCGGGTAGGGGGGTCATCATGTGGCCGCCCGTCTCGGTCTGCCACCACGTGTCGACGATGGGGCATTTCCCCTTGCCGACGACGTCATTGTACCAATTCCAGGCTTCGGGGTTGATGGGCTCGCCCACCGTGCCAAGAAGCTTGAGATCGCTCATGGGCCAGGGCAACGGGTTCGTTGAAAAGTACGACCTGAG
>JBCBME010000098.1:0-7946 GCA_039822945.1 Pseudomonadota bacterium | reverse complement strand
CATCGTCGGGCGCGCCCGACGATGCGCGGGCGCTCGGGGCGCAGGCGCTTTTCGGCGAGAAATATGGAGACGAGGTGCGCGTGGTCTCGATGGGCACTGAACCTGAGTCAGGCCGCGGCGCGGACGGCGACACCTATTCGATTGAGCTTTGCGGTGGCACCCATGTGGCGCGCACGGGCGATATTGGTGTGTTCGTAACCTTGGGCGATAGTGCCTCGTCGGCCGGTGTGCGCCGGATCGAGGCGCTCACGGGGGCCGCAGCTTTCGACTACCTAGCCGGTCAGGATCACCGGCTCGCGCAAACGGCGCTCGCGCTCAACACGCAGGCCGCCGATGTGCCGGAGCGTGTGAGCCAGCTCTTGAGCGAACGAAAGGCCATGCAGGCAGAGATCGCCGATTTGCGTCGCGCCGTCGCCATGGGGGGCGGGGCCAAGACGAACGCACCTGAAGATGTGAACGGGACGCCATTCCTCGCGATGGTGCTGGAAGGTGTGACGGGCAAGGATCTGCCCGCGCTCATTGACGCGCAAAAGGCGGAACACGGCTCGGTCGCGCTTCTTCTCATTGCAGAAGCGGATGGCAAGGCTGCCGTGGCAGCAGGGCTGACGGATGACGTTGCTGAGAAACTCAGTGCTGTCGACATGGTCAAAGCGGCGGTGGAGGCACTGGGTGGCAAAGGTGGCGGCGGGCGTCCGACGCTGGCTCAGGGCGGCGCAAAGGACGCGAAAGCGGCCGATGCAGCCATCGCTGCCGTAAAGGCACTTCTCTGAAGCAGATGGTGTGAGGGGCTAGCCCCTCATGTCCTCCCAGGGACCTGGTCAAGAGATGGCGGGGCGGATCAGTGATCCCGCCTCAGCCTTCTTTGCCGCCCGACGCACCTTTTGATCCGTCAGGCGCACATGATCAGGAGGCGGCGCGGGCTTGCCGCTTGCGCTCATGCGGGTCGAGGAAACGCTTGCGCAGCCGGATGGCTGCGGGGGTCACCTCCACGAGCTCATCGTCATCGATGTAAGCGATCGCCTCTTCGAGGCTCATCTTCACCGGCGGTGTGAGGCGCACGGCTTCGTCGTTGCCGGAGGCGCGAACATTGGTGAGCTTTTTGCCCTTGAGCGGGTTCACTTCGAGGTCGTTCTCGCGGCTGTGCTCGCCGAGGATCATGCCCTGATAGACGTTTTCCTGCGCGCCAATGAAGAAGCGTCCGCGGTCCTCGAGGTTCCAGATCGCGTAAGCGACGGACGTGCCGCTTTCCATGGAGATGAGAACACCCGCGCGACGGCCGGGGATTGGCCCCTTATGGGGCGACCAGGAGTGGAAGACGCGGTTCAGCACGCCGGTGCCGCGCGTATCGGTGAGAAACTCGCCGTGATAGCCGATGAGCCCGCGGGAGGGGACATGGGCGATGATACGCGTCTTGCCAGTGCCGGCGGGGCGCATTTCCACGAGCTCGCCCTTACGCGCGCCTGTGAGCTTTTCAATGACGGAGCCCGAGTATTCATCGTCCACATCGATTGTGACTTCTTCAACCGGCTCAATCGTGGTGCCGTTCTCATCGTGGCGGAGGATCACCTGTGGCCGTGCGATGGAGAGCTCAAACCCCTCGCGGCGCATGTTTTCGATGAGGACACCCATCTGAAGCTCGCCGCGGCCCGAGACTGTGAAGGCCTCGCCACCGGGCGTGTCCTCAACGCGGATGGCAACGTTCTGCTCCGCCTCTTTCATGAGGCGCTCGCGAATGACGCGGGACTGCACCTTTTTGCCGTCGCGGCCCGCCAGAGGGCTGTCATTGATCCCGAAGGAGACCGAAATCGTGGGCGGGTCGATTGGCTGCGCTGGAAGGGGCGTGTCGACGTCCACGGCGCAGAGCGTGTCTGCGACGGTGGCCTTTGACATGCCTGCAAGCGTGACGATGTCGCCCGCTTCTGCCGTGTCGATGGGCTGTTGTGCCAAACCCCGGAAAGCGAGGATCTTCGTACAGCGGAATTGCTCGACCCGCGTGCCATCGCGTGACAGCGCCTTGATCGTTTCGCCAGGCGTGAGCGTGCCGCTTTCCACGCGGCCCGTCAGGATGCGGCCAATGAAGGGGTCTGCGCCGAGTGTGGTGGCAAGCATCCGGAAGGGTTCGGCCTTCTGGCCTTGCTGCTCTGGCGCGGGAACGTGGGCCACGACGAGATCGAAAAGCGCGGAAAGATCCTGCCGCGGGCCTTCGAGGCTGTCATCTGCCCAGCCAGATCGGCCGGAGGCATAGAGCGTGGGAAAATCGAGCTGGTCGTCATCGGCACCGAGACCCACGAAGAGGTCAAACACTTCGTCGAGCGCGCGATCGGGTTCTGCATCAGGCTTATCGACCTTGTTGAGGACAACGATCGGGCGCAGGCCCAGCGCGAGCGCTTTGGACGTCACAAACTTTGTCTGCGGCATGGGCCCTTCGGCCGCGTCCACGAGGAGGACGACCCCGTCCACCATCGAGAGGATCCGCTCCACCTCACCGCCAAAATCGGCGTGACCAGGCGTGTCGACAATGTTGATGCGGGTGTCGTTCCATTCCACGCTTGTGGCTTTCGCGAGGATCGTGATCCCGCGTTCGCGTTCGAGGTCGTTTGAGTCCATCGCGCGTTCCGCGACCGACTGGTTTTCGCGAAAGGCGCCGGACTGCTTGAGAAGCTCGTCCACGAGGGTGGTCTTGCCGTGGTCCACGTGGGCGATGATGGCGATGTTGCGCAGCTCCATGACGGGCTCCTGAATGAGGTCGCCCGCGCTTTAGGGGGCGCGGGCGCGAATGAAAAGCTCATTTAAGCGGGAGGCGCGGCCTGCAAGCCAGCCATGTCGCTACGGAATGATACGAGAGTACTTAGTGCCCTCGAGCGTTGCGCCCACGCGGAAACCAGCCTGACCGAAAACGGCCGCAATCACGGGCGCAAGAGAGGTTGTGGTCTCTGCCCGGATGTTCTGGCCCTGGTCTTGAAGCGCGTACTCAATATCTGCTCCGGCGGCCCAGCCGGGAGAGCGGCGGAAGTCGAGGAGCGCTTCTTCTGTCATGAAGAAAAGCACATGGGCATATTGCTGTGCGCCGATCTGGAAGCCCGCAGAGGCTGTAGCGGCGGAGTAGTAATCCACGGTGATGTCATCCACGCGGAGCGCACCGCGCCCGTAAGAGCCTCCGAAACCGAGACCGGCCTCTGTGATGAGCGGCATCACGAGGACCCCTGACGCGTTGTTGCGCAGCGACTGTGTGCCGGGATAGCGCGACGTCATGAAGTTCAGCGTGTCGTCGACGCGCGCATCGATGCGCTGGTCGTTGGTGTTGCCGATGCCGTTGCCGCAGCCAGCAAGCGCCGCTGCGCCGGCCAAAAGGCCGAAGGAAAAGTTGCGTCGAGTATGTGTCATGTGACTGCCTGATATGATGCTCTGCCGGGTTTTCCCGATCTCCTCGGCACAATACGCCTATTGTGCTGCGGTGTCACGTTTTCTCGGCAAATCGCGCACGCTAGGCGAGGAGGCGTGCAGCTCGTGGGGCAAAGTAGGTGAGAATGCCGTCGCAGCCCGCGCGCTTGAAGGCCATGAGGCTCTCCATCATCGCCTTGTCGCCGTCGATCCAGCCGTGGGCAGCTGCAGCCTCGATCATCGCGTACTCGCCCGACACCTGATAGGCAAAGGTTGGAACGCCAAAGGCCTCTTTCACCCGCCAACAGATATCGAGATAGGCGAGCCCGGGCTTTACCATCACCATGTCGGCACCCTCGGAGAGATCGCGGGCAATCATCGAAAGCGCCTCGTTCCCGTTGGCCGGGTCCATCTGGTATGTCTTCTTGTCGCCGGTGAGCGCACCTGAGGCGCCGACCGCATCGCGGAAGGGTCCGTAGAAGGCAGAGGCATATTTCGCAGCATAGCTCAGGATCGTGACGTTCTGGTGGCCGTCAGCCTCGAGCGCCTCGCGGATCGCACCGATGCGGCCATCCATCATGTCAGAGGGGCCCAGGATGTCCGCGCCCGCCTCGGCCTGTGCCAGGGCCATCTTCACGAGGGCATCCACGGTGCGGTCGTTGACGATCTCGCCTTCCTCCACGAAACCGTCATGCCCGTTGATGTTGTAGGGATCGAGCGCGATATCCGTCATCACCGCGATCTCAGGACACGCCTCCTTGATGGCGCGGATCGCACGATTGGAGAGGTTGTCTGGGTTCCATGCCTCGGCACAATCCTCAGTCTTCAGGGCGGGATCGGTATAGGGAAAGATGCATATTGCCGGAATTCCCAAGGCCCATGCCTCTCGCGCGGCGGCCCCCACGCGATCCACGGTGCGGCGCACGACACCGGGCATGGAGGGAACGGCTTCCTCTGCGTCTATTCCCGCCATCACGAAGATCGGCCAGATGAAATCGGCAGGGGTCAGGGTGTTTTCGGAAACCATCGCGCGCAGGGCGGAGCTCGATCTCAACCGGCGCGGGCGGGCGATGGGAAACGGTGCGTGGGTCATGAATGTCCTGCGGTCGTTGCGTGGTGTCAGTGCCACGGGGCGCGCGCCCTCTCAAGCCCCTCCGCACCTTTTGCCCTTTTCGCAGGCGTTCGCTGACCATAATGTCCGCCGCACAAAAGAGGCGAGCAGTTGGACTTCTACACAACCCTATCAGAGGTGATCGACCTTAGATCTTTCTCGAGCATCTGGTATTGGATGGTGCTGGCGGTCGTCTGGTCTTCCGCCTCGTACTGGGTGCTTGGGGTGCCCTTTGACATGATCCAACGCGCCAAGCGACAGGGCGGGACTGCGCAGTACGACCTTGAGGTGCTTGTGGGCATCAAGGTCCGGCGGATGCTGATGATCGGACAGGTCTCGGGGCTTTGGCTTGTCGGGTTCTGCTGTTTCGCGCTGACGGCTCTCGCTGTTCTGGCCTTTTGGTACTGGGTCGAGCTTGCACAGGCCTTCTTTCTGATCATGGCGCCTTTGTCGGTGGTGGGTGCGATGGCCCTTTCAACCGCGACACGGATCGTCTCTGGCGCGCTCGAAGGGGAGGCACTTCACCGTGCTTTGGCGCGGCAGCGCTTCTGGACGCAGGTGATCGGGATCGGCGCGGTCTTCATCACCGCGATGTTCGGCATGTACCAAAACCTTGAGCTTGGAGCGCTCTGACGCTTGACGCCCGCTGCGCCGGGCGTAAGTGAGGCGCTCCGATGTCGTCTCCTGATCACATACTCGTTTCCGGCGCGCCCGAAGGGTTCGACGCCGAGCTCGTGCTGCGCGAGGCCGCCAAGGGGGCCGTCTTGCACGTGGCACGCGATGACAAGCGGCTTGAGGCGATGCGCGCCGCGCTCGCGTTCTTTGCGCCGGACATGCCCGTGGTCATCTTTCCGGGGTGGGATTGCCTGCCTTTCGACCGGGTCTCGCCCAATGCAGACATCAGCGCCGCGCGTATGGCCACGCTTGCGGGCCTCATTGCGGGGATGCCAGAGCGGTTTGTCCTTTTGACGACGCTCAATGCAGCCACGCAGCGCGTCCCGGCCCGCGAGGTGCTGCGCGAGGCGGCGTTTTCAGCCGAAGTGGGCGGTCGCATTGATGAAGAGGCCTTGCGCGCTTTCCTTGTTCGCATGGGCTTCACGCAATCGCCCACCGTCATGGAGCCGGGAGACTACGCGATCCGGGGCGGGCTCATAGATATCTTCCCGCCGGGGCAGGGCGGGCCCGTGCGGCTCGATCTGTTCGGGGATGTCCTCGACGGCGCGCGCCGCTTTGATCCGGCCACCCAACGCACAACTGAGAAGCTTGACCGCGTTGAGCTAGCGCCCGTCTCCGAAGTGATCCTCGATGAGGCGGCCGTGACGCGCTTTCGTCAGAACTACCGTCTTGAGTTCGGGGCGGCGGGCACGGACGATCCCCTCTATGAGGCAGTGAGCGCGGGCCGAAAGCACCAGGGCTTTGAACACTGGCTGTCGTTCTTCCACGACAAACTCGAGACGCTCTTTGAATACCTGCCCGGGGCCACCATTACGCTCGATGACCAGATCACGCCCGCGCGCGTGGCGCGGTGGGATAGCATTGTTGACCAGTACGACGCGCGGCGAGAGGCGATGACCGCAAAGGGACGCCTCGACAGCGTCTACCAGCCCGCACCGCCCGATGCGATGTATCTTGATGATGCTGCTTGGGAGGCCATCACGACAGGCCACCGCGTGGTGCAATTTGCGCCGCTGCCCCAGCCGACCGGGCCGCAAGCAATAGATGCAGGGGCCCGCGTGGGCCGTAACTTTGCACCGGAGCGTCAATCTGAATCTCTCAGCCTTTTCGGTGCGTTGTCCGCGCATATTCGGACCAAGCTGGAAGACCGACCCGTCGTCATTGTGAGCTATTCTGACGGCGCGCGGGAGCGGCTTTCGGGCCTCATCGAAGATGAAGGCATCGTTGAGGCGGTTTCCATCACTGATGCGCGTGGCGTGCGCGGCAAGGGCGTCTACCTCGCGGTCTGGGCCCTCGAGCACGGGTTCGAAACGAAGGATCTCGTTGTCATCTCCGAGCAGGACGTCCTCGGGGATCGCCTAATTCGGCAGACGAAGCGCAAGCGTCGCGCCGAGAACTTCCTAACCGAGACGCAATCGCTCAGCCCGGGCGATCTGGTGGTCCATGTCGATCACGGTGTGGGCCGCTTCAAGGGCCTTGAAATCGTCACGGCGGCTGGAGCCGCGCATGAGTGCATCCTCCTCGAATACGCGGAGAACTCGAAACTCTATCTGCCCGTCGAGAACATCGAGCTCCTGAGCAAGTTTGGCCACGACGAGGGCCTTCTCGACAGGCTGGGCGGCGGCGCATGGCAGGCCAAGAAGGCCCGTCTCAAAGAGCGCATCAAGGAGATGGCGGAGCGGCTCATCCGCATCGCCGCCGAGCGGGCCCTGCGAAAGGCGCCGATCCTCGAGCCGCCGCCGGGAATGTGGGATGCGTTCTCCGCCCGCTTTCCCTACAGCGAAACCGATGACCAGCTCGCCGCGATCGAGGCGACGATGGAGGATCTCCTTTCCGGGCAGCCGATGGACCGGCTCGTCTGCGGTGATGTGGGCTTCGGCAAGACCGAGGTCGCCATGCGCGCCGCCTTCGTGGCCGCCATGTCAGGCGTGCAGGTGGCGGTCATCGCGCCCACCACGCTTCTGGCGCGCCAGCATGCGCAAAGCTTCATGGAGCGCTTCAGGGGTTTCCCGCTCAACGTGCGCCCGCTCAGCCGCTTTGTGTCTGCGAAGGAGGCCGCCAAGACGCGGGAGGGGCTGGCGAAAGGCACCGTGGATATCGTGATCGGCACCCATGCGGTGCTGGCAAAGACGGTCCGGTTCCAGAATCTAGGCCTCCTCGTCATCGATGAAGAGCAGCGCTTTGGCGTCACACACAAGGAGCGGATGAAGCAGATGCGCTCCAACATCCACGTCCTCACGCTGACGGCGACGCCCATCCCTCGCACGCTCCAGCTGAGCCTGTCTGGTGTGCGCGACCTCTCCATCATCGGGACACCGCCCGTCGACCGCCTCGCGATCCGGACCTATGTGAGCGAATTCGACACTGTGACGCTCCGCGAGGCGCTTTTGCGGGAGCATTATCGAGGTGGGCAAAGCTTTTTCGTGGTGCCGCGCATCTCGGACCTGCCCGAGATGGAGGACTGGCTGAAGCGGGAAGTGCCGGAGGTGAGCTATGTCATAGCCCACGGCCAGCTCGCCGCCGGAGAGCTCGATGACCGCATGAATGCCTTCTACGACGGCAAATACGACGTGCTCCTCGCCACGACCATCGTCGAAAGCGGGCTGGATATCCCCACGGCGAACACGATGATCGTGCACCGGGCGGACATGTTTGGGCTCAGCCAGCTCTACCAGATCCGGGGTCGTGTGGGCCGCTCCAAAACCCGGGCATATGCCTACCTCACGACAAAGCCACGCAGCCCGCTGACGCCCAGCGCCGAAAAACGTCTGCGCGTGCT